>NZ_JBHXKE010000105.1:0-31123 GCF_042722765.1 Kitasatospora sp. NPDC058406 | reverse complement strand
AACTTTCTCGTGGGCTCGTATATGTTAATAAGCGCCCGGGGGCGCACGGACCGGGGAGCAGTGGCCCCGCCCGCACGGGGCCACTGCTCGCGAAACGGATCAGCAGGTGCCGGCCGGGCGGTCGCGGACCACGAGGTCGATGCGGCCGGGGCTGTAGTCCAGCCAGAGCACCCGGGTGCCCCGGTCGGCGGCCGGGTAGGCCTGGACACCCCGGTTGCAGGAGAGCCGTACGGGGGCGCCGCCGGTGACGGGCACCTGGTACAGCTTGGGGAGCGCCGCGTTCGTCCAGCCGCCGCTCGGCTTGGCGCCACCACGCTGGTAGGTGACGACCCGGTCGGAGGCGGTGAACTCCCCGGCCGTCGGGGCGTAGGGCGAGTCGGCGGGCACCACGTCGGTCACACCGGAGCCGTCGGCGGCACCGGACCGGATCGCGACCCGCAGGTCCGGGGGCGCCGCCCACCGCGACCAGAGCAGCCGGCCGCCCGCGAACTGCGCGGAGGTCAGTTGGCCCGGCCTGTCGCCGGCCGGGAAGCTCTCCGGGTACTGCGCGGTGATCCGGCCGGCGGCGAGGGAGTAGACCGTCGGCGCCGAGAAGGTGGCCCCCTCGGCGTTCCAGCTCTCGATCCAGCCGAGCAGACCGTCCTTGAAGGCGAGGTCGGACAGCCGGTGACCCTCGGCCACCGGGATGTCCACCGGGTCGGCCCCGTCGCGGAACACGAGGAGCCGGTTCCGGCCGTCCGCCCAGGAGGTGACCAGGACGGCGATCTGCCCATCGGATATCCGGGCGCCGTTGATGCCGTAGTCCGGGGAGTTGAACACGCTGCGGACCGGGCCGCCGGACAGCGGGCGCGCCAGCACCTCCGTCACCCCGAACCCGATCGCCTGCCAGACCGCGGTCCTTCCGTCGGTGTCGGGGGACAGGTGGATCCGGCCGTCCGGCGGGCTCAGCCGTGTCCGGGTACCGGGGGCGGTGACGGAGCCGGTGTAGAGGGACTCGTCGACGCTCTTCGGGTCGTCCCGTCCGCTCGCCACCCAGTGACCCCCGGCCACGGCCGGCGGAGCCTCGATGCCGGCGCTCCGCAGCAGCCCGCGGCTGTCCATGCCGATCCGGCTCTGCCAGCCGGCCTTGATGCCGTGGGCGTCGAACGCGGCCGCCACCGTGCGCAGTTGCGCGCGGCTCAGGCCGAGCGAGCGGCCGGCGGCGAGCACCGCGTTGCGGCCGTCGACGAACTCGTCCAGCGGGGTGAGGTACTCGGTGATCGCGCGGTAGACCAGACGGTCGGCGACGAGCGGGTCGAGGGCCCGGCGGATGTCCCACAGCGCCCCGCCGAAGATGGTGGCGTTGAGGTGGACGCCGCTGTTGTCGACGTCGCTCCAGGCCCCGATGTAGTCGTCGACGGTGGTACGGCGGTCGTCGAGGCGACGCCGCGCGCACTCCTCGGGTGTGCCGGTGCGGCAGAGGCTCTCGTTCATCAGGGCCGCACGGGGGTCGGTCATCGGGATGCCCCGGGTGGTGACCTCGATGGCGTTGCCGAAGTAGTCGGCCAGTGCCTCGTTCATCGCCCCGGGCTGGGCGGAGCCGTCCAGGTCGGCGGTGTGCTGGACGACGGCGTGGGTCAGCTCGTGCCCGACCACGTCCATCGCCACCGAGAACGGCCGGTAGGTGGCGTCCCCGTTGCCGTAGACCATCTTCACCCCGTCCCAGAAGGCGTTCAGGCTCGGCTTGCCGCCCTCGCTCGTGTTGGCCACGGAGACGATCGGGCCGCCCTTGCCGTCCAGCCCGTTCCGGCCGAGCCGGTCCCGGAAGAAGTCGTACGCGGCGGCGGCGTTGAGGTGCGCGTCCGTCGCTCCGCCGGTACCGGTCGAGGCCGGGAAGTCCGGGCCCGGGGAGGAGACCGGTGACCGGCCGGTCATCGGGCCCCGGAACGCGCCGGCGTCCTCCCCGGCGGCGTCGTAGGTGAAGATGCCGGCGCCCCGGGTGAGGTCGACGAGCTGGTGGCTGCCGTCCGGCCGGCGGGCGACGTTCACCGGGACGGTGCGGCCGAGGATGTCGGGGGCGGTTCCGATGACGGGCACGCCGACGTCGGCCGCCGGGGCGGCTGCGGCGGCCGGGGTGCCCGGGGCGGTGGCTCCCCCGGTCGGGTACGGGGCCCGGGTGTCGCGGGCGAGGGCGACCACGCCGCGCACGGCGTCCACGAAGACCTCGCGGACCAGCGGCGCCCCGGTGGCCGGGTCGGCGGCACGGACGACGAAGCGCTGGACGAGCCGCCCGCCGCCGCCCGGGAGCACGATCCGGCCGCCGTCCTCCGCCGTGGCCCCGCCCCGGGCGCCCCGGTCCGCGACCGAGTCGAGCGCGAGCCCGCGCAGCGCCTCGTCCGACACGGCCGGGGCGGTCGGGGCGGTCAGCCCGGTGAAGTACTTGCCGCCGACCGACTCCACCGTGCGGTCCGCGCCCTCGCCGACCAGGCGGACCAGGTACTGCCCGCCCAGCACCGGCACGCCGCCGTGGTGCTGCTGGAACCTGACGGTGTCGCGGCCCTCGGCCGCGTGCTCGACGGCGAGTTCCGTCAGCTGCGCGGTGTCGATGCGGTAGCGGTCGGGATGGGCCGCGAGATGGGCCCGGGCCGCCTCGGCCGGACTGCCGGGCGCCGGCTCGGACAGTCCGGTCACCAGCTGCGGGGCGGCGGTGCCCTCCCCGGCCACCAGGCCGGGGACCGGGTCGGGCTCGGTGGCCGGGAAGGGCGGCGCGGCCAGGGCGGGCGACGCGCTCAACGCCAGGGCCAGCGCCAGGCTCAGGGCGGCGCCGACGCCTCGGGGCTTCTCGGGTAAGCGGGAACGGTGATGCACTGCGGTCCTCCGGGGGATGCGGATGCGGCACAGGCGACACGAAGACGCTGATGTGACGATGCGTCACTCGATGCTCGGTCGCGGAGGCGCGGCCCGTCCAGGCGATCGGACCAGCCCTGCACCCCTGCGCACCCCTCCGGTGTCCGAACGGGCACGACCCGGCGCGGGCGGCGGGAACCGGCCCGGCGGGGCAACCGATCCGGGGCCCGTGGCGTACCCGCGACCGATCGTTCGAGGAGGGAGGTGCTCGGTGACCGCCGACCGGTGGGCGGGCGAGCGATGAACTCGATCGGCCGGCACTCCCGTTGGTACCGGTGGAGGCCCCGCCGGGCGGGCCCCGGACGGGTTGCGGCCCGGGCGCCCCGGGCGGAAGGCCCGGTCCCGACCGATCAGGAGCAGACATGAACAAGATCAAGGCCGCCGTCGCGGCCGTCGCCGCCCTCGCCGGAATCGGGCTGAGCGCGGCTCCCGCGTCGGCGGGTGACATCAACATCCCCGCGCGTTGCAGCAACAACCAGTTCGGCGGCAGCTTCCTGTGCGGCGGCGACTTCGGCGACGGTGTGACCTACTTCGGCTTCCAGGACGGGAACAGCGAGATCTTCGTGATCGGCACCGACCACGCCGTGTGGACGCGCTGGACAAGCGGCAGCTCCCACAAGCTGAGCAACTGGACCTCCATGGGCGGCTACTTCACGAGCAAGGTCGTGATCCGCCGCCAGACCCTCGGCGGCGCCTTCACCATCACCGCGCGCGGCAGCGACTACAACCACATGTGGTCCCGCGACCGCAGCCAGAGCGGGAACTGGAACGGCTGGTACGTCGACGGGCCGCCGATAGCCGGCGGCGGGCAGGTCCTGACCGGGGCGCAGGAGTAGTCCCGGACGACCACTCCCTGACCGCCCCCTGACCGTTCCCGGCCTCCTCCGCGCGCCTGGCCGCCAGATCGCCCCGGTTCCGGTGACCCCGCCTACGGCCCGGTACCCGCGCCGACGGCCCGGCCGTGGTGGACGACGAGTTCGCGGGGAGGGTCGGGGGCGTAGGAAGCTCAGGGGCCGGGGGGTCGGGGGTTCGGCGGGGCCGGGGGGTCGGCGGGGGGCCGGGGGGGCGGGCGTAGTCGGCGGGGCCGACCGACTGTGACGCGGGTCACCGGAACTGCCGTACGGCGGCCGGACAACCCAGTGACGTGGACTTTTCGATGCACGAACGGATCAGAGCCGGCGACCCCGACGCCTTCCGGCAGTTGTTCCAGGAGCACTCGCGGGCAGTCCTGGCACACGCGGTCCGGGTGACCGGGGACCGCGCCGGGGCCGAGGACGTCATGGCGGTGGTCTTCCTGGAGGCCTGGCGGCTGCGGGAGAAACTGCGCGACGAATGGGCGACGCCGCGCCCCTGGCTGATGGGCATCACCGTCAACGTCCTGCGCAACCGGGCCAGGGCCGCCCGCCGGCACACCGCCGCCCTCTCCCGCATGCCGATCCCCGAACCGGACCCGGACTTCGCCGACGAGCTGGTCGGCCGTCTCGCCGACCACGAACAACTCCTCGCGGCCAAGGCGGCGTTGGAGAAGCTCCGGCGCGGCGAGCGCGAAGTCTTCTCACTGTGCGTGTGGGCGGGTCTCACGTATCCCGAGGCCGCAAAGGCGCTGGGCATCCCGGTCGGCACCGTGCGCTCCAGGCTCTCCAGGGCCCGCACCCGACTGCGTGCGCTGGCCGACAAGGAGCTGCGGCGGATGCCGCGAACTCTCCCGGAACCCCTGCGGGCCGCCGGACAAATACAGGGTGGCCGGATGGTTCCGGCCCGGTCGGACAAGGAGTGGAACAGATGACCAGCGTCCCGGAGCGGCAGCAGCCTCTCGACGACACGGAGCTGAGGCACCTGCTGCCCGCGGCCGAAACGCCGGCCGTCCAGCCCGACCGGCAGCGCCAGATCGAGGAGTTCCTGATGAGCGAGATCACCCGCACCCCCGAAGCCGCAGGGCCGGCCCGACCCGAGGCCAGGAACCGGCGCCGGCTGCTGATCGCCCTGCCCGCCACACTGGCCGCCTTCGCCCTCGCGGCCACCGTGGCGGTCACCACGTTCGGCAACCCGGACACCGCCCCCGTGCGGGGCGACCGTGTCCCGGCGTCCGTCGTGCAGGTCACGGCCGGCGACACCGCAGGACTGGCCGGCGCGGTGGAACGCATCTCCCTGGCCGCCCAGTCCACCCCCGACCTCGTCCTGCGCCCCGGCCAGTACGTCTACGTCGAGAGCACCGTCTCCTACCTGATGGGCTCCCTCAACGCCGACACCGGCGCGGAGAAGGCGTGGGTCGACAAGCCCCACCAGCGGCAGATATGGCGCTCCGCCGACGGCCGCACCGGCTGGCTCACCGAGGAGGGCAAGACCGCGCAAGGAGGCGAGGCACTCAAGTCAGACGCGGACGCCCGCCTGCGGTACCCCTCCTACGACTACCTGCACACCCTGCCCACCGACCCGCAGGTGCTGCTGCAGAAGATCTACACCGAGACCGCGGGAGGCGGAAACAACGGACCGGACCAGGAGGCGTTCGACACCGTCCTCGCCATGGTCCGCGAACAGGCCGTCCCCGGCAAGCTCGCCGCCGCGCTCTACCAGGCCGCGGCCCGGATCCCCGGCGTCGTCCTCGTCGACAACGCCACCGACGCCGCCGGACGCGCCGGAATCGCCATCGCCCGCACCAACACCACCACGGGCTCCCGCGACGAGATGATCTTCGACCGCACCAGCTACACCTTCCTGGGCGAGCGCGGTGTCCAGGTCACCGAGGCCTTCGGGGTCAAGCCCGGCACCGTCACCGCCAACACCGCCGTCCTCAAGCGCGTCGCGACCGACGCCCCCGGCCGCCCGCCCGGCACCGGCAAGGCCTGACGCGTCGGCCGCTGAACGACCGTAGACAGCGGGCCTCCCGCACAGGAGGCCCGCTGTCGTATCAGTCGACCGCCCGTGTGCCGGTCGATCCACGGTCGCGTCAGACGGAACCGAACTCGTCCGACCGAACCGCATCAACGAAGGAGTGCCAGGCCTCCACAGGGAAGACGAGAGCCGGGCCTTGGGAGTCCTTGGAGTCACGGACAGGCACGACACCGTGAAAGCCGGGGGCTACCTCGACACACTCACCACCCTGGCCGCTGTACGAGCTCTTCCGCCACCTGGCACCCAACAGTTCAACGCGCATGGGAATCAGGCTCCTTCCGGGTGTTCGGGACGAACTCCTGCTCCAGGTATCCCCACCTGGAGGGCGTCAATGCAATAGGCAAGCGTCAACCTCCACGCCCCACACAGCAGCCCCCACCGGAATCCCGGGCCTTGGGTGTCAGAGGGAACCGAACTCGTCCGACCGAACCGCAGCAACGAAGGAGCGCCAGGCCGCAGCGGGGAAGATGAGGGAAGGGCCCTCCGGGTCCTTGGAGTCACGGACCGGCATCACACCGTCGTGCCCGTCCGCGACCTCGATGCACCCACCCCCACCATCGCTGTGGGAACTCTTGCGCCACTTGGCGCCGGACAGGTCAACGTGCATGGCGTTCAAGCTCCCTCCGTACCTCATGGATCATGGCCAGGCTGTCCGCCCGGGTAAGTGCGTCCACCTGTAGCCGATCGTGCTTTCTCGCCCATTCTGCGATCGTCTCGGCATCCTGCTCCAGGAACCCCCGTTGAAGAGTCTCCGTGTAGCCGACCATCGCACGATTGGGGAGGGTCAGGATGGTCACTGCGTGCGAGAGAGGCCTCTCCTCCGCCAAGCTGTACGGGGCCACCTGGAGGACGACGTTTGGCCTCGCCGACAACTCTTCCAGATAGACAAGCTGCTGGGCCATGACGGGCGCGCCACCGATCGGACGGCGGAGTACGCCTTCGTCCAGTACAGCGTGGATGGTCGAGGTCCGACCCAACAGACGCTGCCGCAACGCCAGGAGACTCAGTCGCTCCTCTGCTTGAGCGGGTGTGGCCTCGCCGCGACGCACAATGGCGGCCTCGTACGCGGCAGAGTAGTCCTGATGCTGCAGAACCCCTGGCACCAGACCTGTTGCGAAGAACCGTATGCCGATCGCCTCGCGCTCCTTGGCCGTGTACTCCGGAAAGCCAGGAATCAGCGCGCCGTTCTTCCAGCTCCACCACAGCAGCTCAAGCGCGCCGCCGGCTGCCAACGCCTCGTCGGCTCGCTCGACGAACTTTAAGCTCGGGAACGGGCCGGGCTCGGCTCCGGGATCAGCCGATCACCTTGATCGCCTCGATCGCGCGGTTCTCACCGGTGGTACCGACCAGGACGCGCCCGCCGCTCCGCCACCCCTGCCAGCCGTAGCCGCTCAGGTGCGCGTCGGCGTCCATGCTCCTGCCGTCCGTCAGGAACTCGACGGCCTCGATCGCCAGGGACTGACCGGTGGTGCCGATCTGGAGGATCCCGCCGTCCCCGACACGGGCCCAGGGCTGCCAGCCGAGGGTGGACACGTGTGCACGGGCGCACAGTCCGGACATGCCGCTGGTGCTGAACTTCAGTGCCTCGACCGCCCGCCCCTCGCCGACGGTTCCCGCGACGGCGCCGTTGCAGCTGCTGCCGTTCTGCCACCCGATGCCTGCGACATGAGCCCAGTAGCAGATGAGGCGGACGCTCGCCGCCTGCCCCGAGCCCGCGACCGGACGGCCGTCCTCCGCCGCTCCCGCAGGGCCGGCGGCGGCGAACGACCCGCCGACGGCAAGGACGGCGGCGGCGAGTGCCGTACCCAGTGACTTGCGCATGGGCGATCCCCTCCAAGGGGGGTCGGGACGGGTCCGACGACCCGAGCGGTCGGACTCTGCACGGCCATGGTCGACAACCGACCTCTTCCGGTCAACGCCTGTGATTCACCATGACCCCACGAGCAAGAGGACTTGGCAGATATTGCACCGGCCGCCCCCGGCCGACGCCCGGCCGCCGAACCGCCCTCGCCGGGTACGGCGGCCTGCCCGTGGACTCCCCGCAGCTCGACGGCGGCCGGGACGCCTCCGACCTGCTCGCGGCCGAGCCACCGAACGGGCGGGAGGCGCCCGCCGCGACCCTGGCTGAATTCCCCTCAACTCCTCTTTTTGCCAACGGTGTTGATTGCCCCGAACCCGAGAAATCCGGGATCCGCGGTTCCGGCCAGATCGAGATCGGTTCGGGCCAGCTGCACGTGATCGCGATGCCCGGACGGGTGGGGGCTGCTTACCGTCGACAGGCCTGTTGGCACCTGTCCTCGGGCGCGGCGTGGGGCCCCGAACGACCCGAACGGCACTTCGCGACACCCGGCCCCGCTGTGCGTCCGCTGCCCGCACCGTGTGTAACGCCGAGGTAGGGAGTCCGCGCTGTGCCGTCCTTGCTGCACTACGAGATCGTCACGGATCCGACGTCACTGCAGGCGTCGTCCGACGGGGCACCGTCCGTGGGGACGGTGTACGTGATCGTCTCCAACTCCCACCAGGAAGAGGTGGAGTGGAGGTACATCGACGTGGAGATCCCGGTCGGCTCCGACCCCGATCACCTCACGGCGGACGCCGCGGCGATCACACCGGGCTTCTCCATGACGTACACGCCGCCGCCCTGGCTGGACGAACCGAAGTTCGCCTGGGACGACACCCGGCGCGTGTTCCGGGCCCAGCACGGCACCTGGCCGGGGAAGAAGGTCACCCTGCCCGGCAACGAGGGGATCATCCTCAAGCTGGAGAACATCCCCGTCACCCGGGGCGACGGCCTGGTCCTCGTCAAGATCCACGAGAGGACCGGTGGCGGCGACGGCAACGCGGCCATGCCGACGGACTCCTTCACCACCACGCTGGCGTTGGCCAAGCAGTCCCCGAAGGTGCCGCGCAACTTCCGCGCGACGCAGTCCCTGCTGGACACGGACGCGGGCCAGTGGCTCGAACTCAAGTGGAACGGGCCCAGCAACCTCGACTACTGGATCCGCTACCCGGACGGCACGGCGGCCCACGCCGTGCAGGCGGTCACCGCGCCTCCGGTGGTCGACACGTCCTTCAGCTGGTCCGTCCCCGCCCCGAAGCGCGGCACCACGTACACGCTGATCGCCGGGACGGACAACGGCGGGCAGCCGCAGCACGGCTACTTCCTCACCACCACCGTCCACGCGCTCATCCCGGAGTTCGGGAGCGGGACGCGATCCCCGTGGATCGAGGGGACGGCGGACAAGGGCCGGGTCACCTTCACCCCGGACGGCGTGAAGGTCGACGACCGGAACGGTGCTGCGGGCACGGTCACGGCGAAGACCGCCGACGTACAGGACGTGAGGACCGGGTCGGTCAAGGGACGGACCCCCGACTCCGGCTGGATCGACTTCCCCGACACCGGCATCGACGTCTACCACGGCCCCCACAAGGACCTCGGCGTCGTCACCGCCGACCGCGCCGACGTCAACGGCGTCAACACCACATGGGTCGGCGACCGCGCCGCCGGAAACGGCTGGATCGACTTCCCCCAAGCCGGAACCACCGTCCACAAGGACGGCACCCAGAACCTCGGCACCGTCACCGCCGACAAGGCCGACCTCAACGGCCTCAACACCACATGGGTCGGCGACCGCGACCACGGCAACGGCTGGATCGACTTCCCCCAGGCCGGCATCAACGTCCGCAAGGACGGCACCCAGGACTGGGGCACCGTCGCCGCGGACAAGGCCGACCTCAACGGTGTCAACACCAAGTGGGTCCAGGGCCGTGACACCTCCGACGGGTGGATCGAGTTCCCCAAGTCCGGCGTCCGTGTCTACCGCGACGGTGGACACGACCTCGGCGCCGTCGTCGCCGACAAGGCCGATCTGAACGAGCTGCACGCCGGCGAAGGACACGTGAAGGGCCTGCTCACCGTCGGCGGGGGGATGAAGCTCAGCCACGACGGCGAGCGGCTGTTCGTCACCATGCCGGACCGGATCCTCTTCTTCGGGATCAACGAGTTCAAGAAGTGGGTGACCTTCGATCGGGGACTCGGCGTCACCTTCGGCCGGGGCAACTTCTCGCTGACGAAGGACTACGGCCTGCTGACCCGCGGGTGCGACGTCCAGATCCAGCAGGGGAAGCTGTCCATCTCCACCGGCAACCCGCCCCACGTCCGGGAGCTCTAGGGCCTGCGGTGCGCGTGCCGGTCGCAGTCGCAGTCGCAGCGCTTCGCCGAGGACTGCGGCTTCGACCGGCACGCCGCCCCGTCGCGGCCGGTCGGCCGGCGGGGCCCGATCAGCCCTTCGGCTTGTTCAGACGGGACTTGAGCATCAGCGCGCGGGAGAACTGGTCGGCGGCGGTCGTCGTCCGCTTCGGGAAGTTGGCCTTCATCAGCTTGTCGTAGGCGTCCGGCCGGAACTCCGCCGTGAGCAGCCAGCCGCTGCGGACGTAGCTCGTCGGCGCGCTGTTCCCGGTGCCGCCGGTGCCGTCCACACGCCCGGCGTAGTGGCCCGATCCGGTGCTCATCACGTCCACGAAGGTGTTCGCCAGCGGCGCCAACTGCTGGGCGGTGATGCCGTACCGGCCGGACAGGTAGGCACGGTAGAGGCCCGCGCAGTCCAGGCTGCCGTGGTTGTTGTCCTCCTTGTCCCGGGTCTGCGCCGCGTACACCCAGTCGTAGGCGGTCTTCCCGGCGGGATCCCGGTAGCTGCGGGCCTCCGCGAAGAACCAGTCCACGCTGGCCTGCACCAGCCGGTCGTACCGGGCGACCCGCTTCGCGTCGTCGCCCAGCAGCTGGTGGGCGACCGCCAGGTTCTGGAAGGCGTAGTCGAACATCATCTGCTGGTTCCACGGCACCGGCTTGCCGCCCTTGTACGGCGAGTCCGCGGCGAAGTACTGGCGGTCGCCCTTCGAGACGTCCAGCAGCCGGCCCAGGATGTGGCGGTCCACGGCGGTGTCGGCCTCCTTGACGAACCGCTTCGCCCGGTCGAGGTAGGTGGCACCGTAACCGTGCGGGTCGTGGTCGGGCACCTTCGTCTGCCAGAGGGCGGGCGTCCGCAGGACGAGCTGCGCGCAGTAGGCCAGGTGGCCGACCGGATCGCCCTGCTCGCCACCGGTACCGACGGGCGCGGCCGACACGTCGTTGGGCCAGGCCGGATCGACCTTGCCGGTCCAGAGCACGTGCTGCCCGACCGGCTTCGCCGCCAGGTCGTTGCGCTCGGAGAGGACGGCATCGCAGAAGACGATCATCCGGTCGAGGACCGCCCGGTCGGCGGACACCTCGTACACCAGGCCCATCGCCTTGGTGTCCTCGCCGCTGTGTCCCTGGGCCCACTGGTTGCGGATGTTGTTCGGGGCGGGAGTGAGCGTCAGGGCGTAGGAGCGGAAGGACTCGATCTCCGCCTTCGTGACCGGACCGTCCAGGCTGCTGAACGTCAGCACCGGGCGCGCGGCTCCGGACGGCCGTTCCGCGGCGGACGAGGTCGGCGCGGGAGCGAGGGTGAGGATCACGGCACCCGTGGCGACGAGCGTCGTGCACCCGATCACCAGCCTCCGGACGGGGATCCGGACGGGATTTCGCTGGGCCATGGCAGTCTCCTGGGCGGGGCGTCGGGGCGTCGGGCTTCGGGCTTCGGGCTTCGGGGCGTAGCGGGGCGGTCCTCCGGGGGGACCGCCGCACGCATCCTGTCGCCCGCCGACCCGGCCGGGCCGCCGATCCGGCCCCACCGGCGGGAGGTCCGCCCGAACGGGCAGCGACGGGGCCGCGTAGGGGTGGGGCCGGTGCGCGGCAGGGCACCGGCGGGCGCCCGCCGCCGGCGTCTGCCCGGCCCGGGCGCGCGCGGGAAGTCGGCCCGTCCGACGTCCCGCGCGGTACGGGCGGGGGCCGGGGTCAGGGGTTGGACGGAGTGGTCGGGCTGTCGGTCTGCCGCAGGGCGAAGACGGCCTCGGTGGTACGGCAGAGGGAGTCCACGGCGCGGCGCAGGGAGCGCCACGAGGCGAGGCCGACGAGGATCCCCACCACCGCCGAGGGCCACCACCAGAGGCCGACGACGGCGAAGGCGGCGCCCCACACCAGGCCCTCGCAGGCCGCGTCGTAGGAGTCGCGGACCGCGCTCAGCGCCTCGCGGGAAGCGTCGGACGCACCGAGGAACAGGCCCGTCCACGCCTCGGCGACGTCCGCGCCGGTCGTCGCCCTGATGCGCTCCTCCGCCGCGCGCAGCCGGTCGCCCGACCAGGTGGGGCCGGTGGGAGCGATCGGGTTCGCCCGGGCCCGGAGCGCGTCGAGCCGGGCGGCGCGCAGTTCGCGGCCGGCCACGCGGGCCCGGACGGCCTGCCGGGCGATCTCCGCGGGCGGCGCCCAGCGGCGTGCCCGACGGCGGGTCAGCCGCTCCCCCAACGGCGTCAGCCACCAGGGCCAGGCCCCCGACGCCAGCGCGCCCACCGCCCCGGCGGCGAAGGGCAGCAGGAACGCAGCGGCCACCGCGGCCACCGCGAGGAGGGCGAGCACCGCCGCGCTGTCGGACGCGAGTCCGCCGTCGAACCGCAGCACACCGGCGACCGCCTCCCGGGCGAGGCCGCGGTCGGCCCAGTGCCGGTGCCCGAGCCGGCCCCCGACGGCGGCGACGACGACCAGGAGGACGGCGGGCAGCAGGCGGCGCAGGAACCACCCGTCGGGGATGCGTTTCTGGAGTTCGAGGAGCAGGCCCATACTCGCCTCAGTCCACTCGGCGCAGCGGTCCGCCGCTCAGCGCGCAGACCCGGGCGTCCGGCGGGGCGTCGTCCGGCAGGTCGACCCGGGCGCAGCGGTCCGTGGGGCAGACCCAGCCGACCGACCGCGGCGTGGGCCCGCCCGGCCAGTCGCCGACCCCCATCGTGGTGCGCAGGCCGATCCCGCCGGGGATTCCGGCGTCCTCGGCGGCCTCGTGGAGGGCCCGGACGGCGTCGTGCCACGCGCCGGTGGCCGGGTCGCCGTCGCGGACGAGGGCGAAGGGCCCGTCCCAACGGGTCGCTCCAACGAGATCGCGCAACGCCCCGGCGTTGCGGCACAGGTACTCGACGGCGTCCTCGAAGACCCGCCGCTCCTTGCCCCCGGCTCCCACGGGCTCTCCCTTACCGTTCCCCCTCGATGCGCTCCTCGCCACGATACGTCAGGTTACGCTGAATACGTGACTGACCTTCACCAACGGTTTACTGCAAGGCTGTTGAGGTACAGGGACACCGACGACGCACTACCGCTCCGGGCTCCGGAGGTGACGGACGAGGCGTACGCGCTCCTGCGCGAGGCGACGACATGGCCCGAGAGTCCCGTCGATCTCGACAGGGTCTTCGCCGTCTTCCGGACGTTCTGGTTCCGGCACGAGGGGCCGGACGACCCGGAGGCCGCCGTCAACGTTCTCTTCATCGGCGCCACCTCCGGCTTCCTGCAATCCCGCATCCCCGGGGACATCCGGTTCCCGGCCGTGCTGCGCGAATCCTTCGACCCCGCCGACCCGCTCCACGACGCGCGCTTCGCCCAACTCGCGGGCGCCGCCCACGGCGAGCTGATCGAAGCCCCGGATGTCGCCGAACCCGACCGACTGGCAGCCCTGGGCCGCGCGCTCGCCTGGTCCGCGTTCGCCCGGAGCCTGCTGCCGGAGGGGCCCGACGGGGACATCGGATTGACCATGCAGGCCCTCGTACTGGAGCTGGCCCGGTTCCGGCTCACCGCCGATCCGGGCGCGCTGGCCGTCGCCGGGCGGCACGGCCGGGTGGCGACCGGGGCACTGTCCTCCGTCACCCCCGGCGACCTGGACGCGGCCGGCACCGGCATGGCCGCGCTCGCCCTCGGAACCGTCCTGGACGCGGCGCGAATGCTCGGGGACCCGCCGCTCGCGGAGGTCGACCGTCTAGTCGCGGCGGCCCCGGCCGGCACCCTGCCCCCGGAAGCCCTGGAGGCCCTGCGGACGGTGCGCGAGCTCCAGGCCGATTCGACCTCCTGGCCGGGGCAGTTCGAGCTGCGGATCGGACTCGTCCTCACCGAGGCAGGCACCCGGGAGCACGACGCCTGCCGGATCGCCTGCGCCGTGCACCGGCTGCGCTCGGCCCTCGCCGCCACACCCGCCGAGCACCCGGCGCATCCCGTCGTCACCGCCGCCCTGAGCGTGGCGCAGCAGGCGTTCCTCCGGGAGCGAGGTGACGGCACCGCCCCCGAACAGCTCGACCCGGGCGCGGCAGGGGAGCTCGTGAACCAGCTCCGGGAGCTGTACGACCACCAGGGCGCGCCCCCCGACATCGAGCTGGAACTCCTCGCCGTCGCGGACTCGATGAGCACGGGCACGAGATTCCCAGACGAGCAGATCACCCGGTTCCGCGCCGCACTGGCCGCGGTCCCCCCGGAGGAGCCGCGCCGCTACGCCTACGTTGCCGTCCTGGCTGCCCTCACCGGGCTCAGGGCCGACGAATCGCGGGCGGTCGACCCGGCCGGGGCCGCCCGGAGGGATGCCGACGTGAGAACGCTGACCGAGGAGGTCGCCCGCACGTCACCGGCGGGCTCGTCGATCTGCGATCCACTGCTCGCTGGCCACTACGCGCCGGCCCTGGCCCTCGCCGTGATCGCCGCCCTCCCCTCGGAACCGGCCGACGGCCTCGACGACCCGCAGCTCGCCCGGCTGAGGTCCCTGCCGACCCGGTTCGCTGCTCTGCGGCTCGACCTCATCGACCCCGGCGACACGGACGGCCTCGACCACGCGATCGCGGAGTTGCGCGCGATCATGGCCGAACTCACCGAGAACGAGAGCCTCCAGAGGGCCCACGTGGCCGCGACCCTCGGCACCACCCTGATGGTCCGGGCCAACACCTCCCAGGACCTCGGTGTCATCGACGAGATCATCCAGCTGCTCCGCTACGCCCGCACCCGTGCCCCTGCGGACTCCGAGGCCACCGACGAGCTCCTCGCCTACGCCCTCACGGCCGTCTCTGCCTTTCGCATCGATCCGGAGGCCGCTCGCGAGGCAGCCGCGGTCATCGCCGAAGCAGCGATCCGCCCCAGGGACCCGCGCAGGGCCACCGGCCTCGCCCAGGCGTTCGTGTCAGCCAACACCGAGTACGCCACCGCCGTGCAGAACTACCTGCTCGGTCACGAGCCGGACCAGCTGGCCCTGGCCCGCCGGGCGGCGCTGCGGATCAAGGAACTCGGCGCCGAAACGAGCTCGGCCAGGTGGACGGCGCAGTTGCGGCTCGACGCGGTCGGCGATGACTGCCTCAACCTGATCGACCTCCTCGGCCCGGGGGGTCGTCCGAAGGCCGTCCTCACCGACGAGCTGGTCGACCGGTGCCGGACGACGTTCGCCGCGTTCGTCCCGGGTCACCGCCGACGGCTGACGTCCGCGATGACGCTCGTCACCGTCCTCACCCAACGGGTATGGGCGAACGGGAGCAGCGACCCCGGTCAGAGTCGGCGTTTCATCGACGAGATCGAGCGGGTCATCGCCACCGTCGCGCCGGAGGCCCCCGAGGGGTGGGCCGACCTCCTGCGGATCCCCGTCTCCATGGCCGTCGGAACCCTGCAGTTCCCACCACCGGTGGACTCGACAGGGCCGGCACCCGAGAGCTCGAACCGGCTGGAAGCCGTGGACCGTCTGCTGTTCGAGGGCCTGATCGCCATCAACCCGCGGATTCCCGGCGGCTTCACGCCCTCCGTGGCGACCAGGGTGCACATCGAGATCTGGGGCGCGCAGGATGCCCTGCGGGCGTCGAGGTCTGGCATCCCCAAGGCCCTTGCGCACGTCGAGGTGGCCGTCGACCTGCTGGCGCAGGTCACCGACCGGGGCAGCTCACAGCCCGCGGCCGAGCACGGGCTGTCCTCGTTCGACGGGGACCTCCGGGGCATCGTCGAGCTGATCCTGTCGGTGGCTGCCGGCCGGGACACGGGCGCCCGCCGGACGGGGTCCGTGGTCGACGGGCCCGACGTCGAGCGGGCCGTCGAGCTGCTGGAGCGCGGGCGCGGGCTGCTGCTGTCGCGGCGGATCGAGGCGAGCGCCGACCTCGGTGATCTGCGGGCCGCCCACCCGGGGCCGGCGGGCGAGTTCGAGCGGCTCACCGGCCTGCTGGCCGATCTGACCACGACCGGGCCGGAGGCCGGACCGGCGACCGGGCCGGCCCCCCGTCCGGCCGAGGCCGGGCCTCGCCGGGCCCCCGACGTCGTGCCCGAGCGGGCCCGGCTCGACGGGCTCCACGCCTCGCGGGACCTCGACGAGCTGATCGGACACATCCGTACCCTGCCCGGATTCGACGCCTTCCTCCGGCCGCTCACCGGCGACCGGTTGCGCGAGCTGGCCGTCGACGGGCCCGTCGTCGTCCTCCTCCAGGGCCCGCACTACCTCCACGCCCTCGTGGTGACCGGCCGGACGATCACCGCGCTGCCCCTCGCACCCCCGACCGACGAGCTCACCGACACGGCCCACCGGCTGCGCGAAGCCGTCGGCGCCGTCAGCCTCCGGGGCTCCGCCCGGCCCTCCCCGGCCGACCTCGTCGGCGCCGGGGCCACCACGCGTCGCACCCTGTCCTGGACCTGGCACAAGATCGTCCGCCCCGTCCTCGCCAATCTGGGGGCCGACGGACCCGTGCCCGAGTCCGGGGCGTGGCCCCGGATCTGGTGGATCCCCACCGGGGCCTTCCACGCCCTGCCGCTGCACGCCGCCCAGTGCACCCTGCCCGACTGCGACGAGCACGGCTGCGGCGCCGCGCTCGACACCGTCGTCTCCTCCTACGTCCCCGGGTTCCAGACCCTGGCGTACGCCCGCTCCCGGGCCGCCCACCGCGAGGGCGGCGGCCCGGCCGCCGGAGGGACCGCCGCCCTGCTGGTCGCCGCCCCCGAGAACGAGATGCCCGGCGTCGCGGAGGCGGCCCGCTACGCCGCCGGCCTGCTCCGGGCGCCCGCGCCGCTGGTCGGCACCGCGGCGACCCGCGAGGCCGTCCTCGGCGCACTCGGCGGCACCCAGTGGGTGCACTTCGGCTGCCACGCGGCCACCGACCCGGCCGAACCGTCCGGCGCCCGGCTCCACCTGCCCAGCGGCGAGCAGCTCTCCGTCCTGGAGATCTGCCGGGCCCGGCCGCACGCCGCCAGGCTCGCCTTCCTCACGGCGTGCGGCACGGCGCGCACCTCGGAGCGGCTCAGCGACGAAGCCATCCACATCACGAGTGCCTTCCTGCTCGCCGGCTTCCCCGCCGCGGTCGGCACGCTCTGGGAGATCGACAGCGCGCACGCGGACCACGTCACCCGCGACTTCTACCGCCGAGTGACGGCCGACGACACCCCGGGGAGCGCCCTCGCCCTGCACCACACCGTCCGCGAACTCCGCCGCCGGACACCCGACCGCCCGCACATCTGGGCCGCCTACGTCCACGCGGGCGCCTGAGGGCGGGCCGGGCAGTCCCGGTCAGGTGGTCGGGAGGCCGGGGAGGCCGGGGAGGCCGGGGGTGAAGCCGTCGAGGGCGTGCGGGCAGGGGCAGGTGCGGGTGGCGGGGAGGGCCTCCAGGGCGGTGAAGAGGACCGTGCGCAGCCGGTCCACGTTTCGGGCGAAGACCTTCAGCACCTCGGCGTGGGTCACGCCCTCGCCGCTCTCCACGCCCGCGTCCAGGTCGGTGACCAGGTTCAGGGAGGTGTAGCAGAGGGCGAGTTCGCGGGCGAGGACGGCCTCCGGGTGGCCGGTCATGCCGACGACCGACCAGCCGTTCGCGGTGAACCAGCGGGACTCGGCGCGGGTGGAGAAGCGCGGGCCCTCGATCACCACGAGGGTGCCGCCGTCGACCGGTTCCCAGGTGGCGGCCCGGGCCGCCGCCAGGACGGCGCCGCGGCCCGCCGGGCAGTAGGGATCGGCCATCGGCGCGTGCACGACGCCCGGGACGGAGCCGTCGGGGAGCGGGACGCCGTCGTAGAAGGTCTGCTCCCGGCCGGAGGTGCGGTCGACGAACTGGTCGGGCACGAGCAGGGTGCCCGGCCCGTACGCGGGGCGCAGCCCGCCGACCGCGCAGGGGCCGAGCACCTGGCGGACCCCGAGGGAGTGCAGGGCCCAGAGGTTGGCGCGGTAGTTGATCCGGTGCGGCGGGACGGCGTGGTCGCGCCCGTGCCGGGGCAGGAACGCGACCCGTCGGCCGCCCACCTCGCCGACGAACAGCGAGTCGCTGGGCGGCCCGTACGGGGTGTCGACGGTGACTTCGGTGACGTCGTCGAGCAGCGCGTACAGGCCGGAGCCGCCGATCACGCCGAGTTCCGCGCGCGGGGCCGGATCGGGTGCGGGCCGGGTGGTCGTCACGTGGTCACCTCTCGGGGGCGGGCGGGGTTGCACCGGCCACCCTAGGAGGGCGCGACGGACGAGGGGTACCCGGCGGCGGTCCGGCCGCGTCGGGCGGCCCCGGCCGGGCCTGGTGGTGGGCCGCGTCGTCAGCGGGGCGGTCCGCCGGCGGTCAGCTCGGCCACCGCGTAGGGGCGGTGACCGAGCATCGGGACGCGCAGGACGGCGGCGGCGATCCGCTGCGCGGGGCCGATCCGTTCCATGACCGGGTGCTCGGCGACGGCCTTCCAGCCGGGTGCGGCGGCGGCGAGCCCGGCGGCGCCACGCCCGAGAGGCCGTGCACCGGGAAGTCATCCGACATGAAGGTTAGCCTTGCCTAAGTTCGATGTCCGGTCAAGGCTCGACCGTCCGCCGGCGAACCGGCAACTCCCGTGGACGTGAAGCGAGAAGGGCGGACGGGTCGAGGGAGCCGCGGTGGTCGGGCCCTACGCTGAGAGCGACTGGAGCGAAACGAGAGGTGGCCGGTGACCGGGAGCGGTGAGCGGGCGTGACGGCGGGCGCGGGGTTCGGCAGGCTGGTGCCGGTCGCGGACGGGCCGGGCGGGTTGCGGGTCTGGGGAGTGACGGAGCCGCCCCGGTGCGCGCGGGGCGGGGAGCCGGTCGAGGTCAACGTGCTGCTGGAGGCCGGCGAGGAGCCGGGGCAGGTGGATCGGACGCTTCTCGGCGAGGTGGTCGCGGAGGTGGACCGCTTCGTCGGGGCGGCGCTCGGGTTCGTCCAGCGGGTGATGGCCTCGGACCCGGGGTCGCTCGGGCTTTCGGCGGAGGAGGCGGGGCACTACCTCGCGGCGCCGGCCGCGGAGCTTCCGCTGGGCGCCCCGCAGGTCGACTTCTTCGTGGACGGGTGGCAGCTGCGGTTCACCGAAGGGAGCCTGCCGGTCTGCGACCCGTACGGCCTGGCCGTGGTGTTCGACGGGCGACGGCCGGTGCGGGTGGAGGACCTGAGCGACGCCGAACCGGTCGAGGAGTAGGACTTCTCCGGCCGACCGACCGGCCTGTCGCCGCCGTGGTCGCCGCCGTGGTCGCAGCCGTGGCGGCGGGCGGGGCCTAGCGAGGCGAAGCGGCCCGGTCAACAGAGTGCGTCCCAGTCGTGGAGCGCCCGCAGCCCCGCCGCGCGTTCCTCCTGCGTGGCGGAGTCCGGGGCGGGGGTGAGGAGGTAGTCGGCGACGGGGGTGAGCAGGAGCGGGCCGTCGGGCACGGGGGCCAGAAGGGCCTCGTCCCAGTCGTGGCGGATGGCCGTACGGCGCAGCAGGGTGCCGTGGCGGGCGGCGGGGCGCAGGGCGGCGGGGCGCAGGGCGGCGGCGGCCTCGGTGCGGCGGCGGCTCTCGGGGGCGAGTTCGGCTTCGAGGGAGGCACGGACCAGGGCCAGCGGGCCGAGCGGGAGGTACGTGGCGGCGAGGTCGAGGAGGGCCGCGGCCTCGGGGGCGAGCCGGTAGGCGGCAACGACGGCGGCGGTCTCGGCGGGTTCGAAGGGTTGCCGGTCGAGGGCCGCGACGTCGAGGACGTCGACCGGGAGGAAGGGGCGGCGGAGGCCCTCCTCGGCGAGGGCGATGAGGCATTCGACGTGGTCGTCGGCGACCAGGTAGGGGCGGACGGGGACGCCCGCGCCGTCCCCGTCGAGGGCCGCGGTGGTGACGCGGACGCGGTACCACGGGTCGACGAGCGGGTCCTCGGCCGGCCAGAGGACGGTGACGGCGGTGTGGTGGGGGCGGTCGCCGAGCAGCGTGACCTCGATGTGCTCCACCGGGTGGTCGGTGACCAGGCGGACGACGGCCTGCCAGAGGGCGGCCTCGCCGGGGGCGACCAGGTCGAGGACGTCCAGCGGCCTGAGCAGGTCGGCCGGGTAGTAGCCGGCGAGCGGGAGGCCGCGGAGGGCGCGGACGCCGGTGGAGCGCGCGAGGTCGTCGGCGAGGCGGGTGTAGCGGTCGGCGCGGTCGCGGGCCCGGCGGAGTTCGGCGCGGGCGGGCTCGCCCATCCGGACGCGGTCGCCGGCCAGGGCGGAGAGCACCAGGGTGGGCAGCCGGCGGCTGCCGCGGGCGCGGTGGAGCAGTTCGGCCGGCCCGTCGGCCGGGTCGACGTCGAGCAGGTGGTAGAGCAGAGCGGTATTCACGGACGTCCGCCTCCGAAGGTATGGTCGTGGCCCGCGCTGCGGCGACCGACGGCGGGGCCGGAGCACGGGGGTCCCGGCCGTCCGGGCGGAGGCAGGCGCGGGGTGGACCGGCCCGCGGCGGTAGCGGCCTTGGGGGGTAGGGAAGTTCGGGGAGCAGGGGGTTTCCCTGTGCCCGGCGTGCAGGGCGGGACGGGGGCCGGCCGGACCGTCTCCGGTGGCCCCCCGCACGGTCGATTCTGTACGACCGCGTTCAACGCCCGGTCACCGCAGGCTCAACGAAGTCTCGACATCGGGTGCGGCGCTGTGGTTTATAGGTGACACGAAGTCTGACATGTGCACGAGCGGGGCGGGCACTGTCCTGGGGCAGCTGGGGGCAGGATTTGGGCGATCTCCGTTTTTCCTTACTCGGTCTGATGCGGTCGTACCGGGGCGCGTCGGCGCTCAAGGTGGGCAGTCCGCAGCAGCAGGCGATGCTTGCCGTCCTCCTCCTGCGGCCCGGCCACTCCGCGAGCGCCACCGACCTGATCGCGGCGCTCTGGGGCGAGGAGCCCCCGAACGCCGCGATGACCACCGTGCGCACCTACGCGTGGCGGTGGCGGAAGATCCTCGACGGGGGAACCGTCGGCGGCACGGACGGGCCCGCCGACGGCGGTCGGGGCGGCGACGACAAGGCACCGAGCGTCCTGGTGTCGATGGGCGACGGCTACCGCCTCGTGCTGCCCAAGCTCGCGGTGGACGCGGCCGAGGCCGAGTCGCTGGCCGCCGAGGCGGAGCGCACGGCCCGGACCGACCCGCTGCGCGCCCGCGACCTGCTCAACCAGGCCCTGGAACTGTGGCAGGGCGAGCCGCTGGCCGGCATCCCCGGTCCGTTCGCGGAGCGGCACCGGCAGCGGCTGGAGGAACTGCGGCTGACCCTCCTGGAGGAGCGGATCGGCCTGGACCTGACGCTGGGCCGTCACTCGCGCTGCATCCCGGAGCTGACCGCGCTCACCACCGAGCACCCGCTGCACGAGCGGGCCTACGAGCTGCTGATGCGCGCGCTGTACCAGGCCGGACGGCAGGCCGACGCACTCGCGGTGTTCCGCGGCGTGCGGCAGCTCTTCCTCGCGGAGCTGGGGGTCGGGCCGGGCACGGAGCTGGAGCAGCTGCACCGGCGGATCCTGGAGGGGGACCCGGCCCTGGCCGCACCCGCCGCGCCGGAGCCGGCGGGCCCGGCGGTGGCGGGGAGCACCGGGCCCGAGGCCGCCGCCGGGGCGGGCGAGCCGGAGGAGACGGGCGAGGCCCGCGCGACGGCCCGACCGGCCGCCGCGCCGCCCCGCCCCGCGCAGCTGCCGCCGGACGCCGCCGACTTCACCGGGCGGACGGCGCCGGTCCGGGTGCTGGACGAGGCCCTGGGCTCGCCCTCCCCGCAGGCCCTGGTGATCGCGACCGTGGTCGGCATGGGCGGGGTCGGCAAGACCGCGCTGGCGCTGCACGTCGCGCACCGGGTCCGGGACGCCTACCCGGACGGCCAGCTGTACGTGGACCTGCGCGGGTCCGACCCCGTCCCGGCCGATCCGGAGGCGGTGCTCAGCGGGTTCCTGGTGGCCCTCGGGGTGGCGGCGGACGCGGTGCCGGACGGGCTGGACGCCCGCTCGGCGCTGTTCCGCTCGGTGGTGGACGGACGACGGCTGCTGCTGGTGCTGGACAACGCGAAGGACGCCGCACAGATCCGGCCGCTGCTGCCGGGGGCGGTCGGCTGCGCGGTGCTCACCACCGGGCGCACCCGGCCGGCCGGACTGCCCGCCACCGTCCAGGTCGACCTGGACGTGTTCCAGCCCGCCGAGGCGTTGGACCTGCTGGGCCGCACCATCGGCGCCGAACGGCTGGCCGCCGAACAGGACGCGGCGCGGGAGCTGGTGGTGGCCTGCGGCCACCTGCCGCTGGCGGTCCGGATCGTGGCCGCCCGGCTGGCCGCCAGGCCCGGGTGGACGGTGGAGACGCTCAGCCGCCGCCTCCAGGTGGAGCGGCGGCGGATCGACGAGCTGCGGATCGGGGACCTCGCGGTGGCGGCGGCCTTCGAGCTGAGCTACCGGCAGCTGACCGCCGACCAGGCCCGGGCGTTCCGGCTGGTCGCGTCGGTGGACGGGCCGGACATCGGCCTGGCCTCGGCCGCCGCGCTGCTGGACCTCGACGAGTACGACGCCGAGGACCTGCTGGAGGCGCTGGTGGACGTGGCGATGGTCGAGTCGCCGTTCCCGGGCCGGTACCGGTACCACGACCTGCTGCGGGCGTTCGCCCGGCGGCGGCCGGCGGAGGGTGCGGAGCCGGCCCGGGACCACGGCGAGGTGGTGGCCGCCCGGGACCGCCTGCTGGACCACCTGCTGGCCACGGCGTGCACCGCGTTCCAGCACGCGGTGCCGGGCGACCCGGCGGCCGGCGCGCTCGGCCCGGCCCGCTCCCGCGGCGTTCCGCTGGCCGGCCACGACGCCGCGCGGGCGTGGGCGTCGGCGGAGCGGGCGGGCGCGGTGGCCCTGGCGGCCCAGGTCGCGGAGCAGGCGGGAGCGACCCCGGCGGGAGCGACTCCGGCGGGCGGGGCGGCTGCTTCGGACGGTGGGGCGGCCCACGGTGGGGCGGACGGGTCGGCGCTGCGGGCCGCGATCGACCTGCTGATCGCGCTCACCCCGTTCGTGCTCACCCCGCCGAGCCGCCGGCTGGCAGCCACCGCCGACGCGCTGGCCGAGGCCGCGGCCCGGCACCGGGACGTCCGGGCCGAGGGGCGCGCGCACTTCCTGCGCGGGAACGTCGCCCTCGCCGCGACCCGGCTGGACGCGGCCGAGGCGGCGGCCCGGCAGGCGGCCGGGGCCGCGCGGGCCGCCGGGGACACGGTGATCCTCCGTCAGGCGCTGAACGACCTGGGCCTGATCTGCCAGTTCCTCAGCCGCTACGACGAGGCGGTCGACCTCTACGACGAGGCGCTGCTGCTGGCCAACGCGCTGGGACACCGTTCCGGCGCCCTGGTGACGACGGTGAACGCCGCGCTGGCGCGGGTCCGCAGCGGACGGGCGGACGAGGCGGTGGCCATCTGCCACGAGGTGCTCGCCGAGCTGCGCACCCGGCAGGACGACCCGGGGCGCGCGTACACCCTCTACGTGCTGGGGCTGGCGCTGCACGCGCTGGGCCGGCACGCGGAGGCGGTCACGTGGTTCGGCGAGTGCCTGGCGGTGGCGCTGGGCGCGGGTCTGCGGGACCGGGCCGCGCACGCGCGCTACCGGTTGGCGGACAGTCTGCGCTCGCTCGGCCGGGCCGACGAGGCGTTGGACCACGCCGGGCAGGCCCTGGTGCTCTGCGAGGAGCTGGGGGCGGAACGGGACCAGGCGCAGGCGCTGGTGGTACTGGGCCGCTCGCTCGCGGACCTCGGACGCGGGGCGGAGGCGGGGGTCAGGCTCCGGCAGGCGTTCGAGATCTTCGCCCGCCTGGGGCTGCCTGAGGCCGCCGAGGTGGCGGTGCTGCTGACGGAGCCCGCGTTCGCGCTGGTCGAGCCGTGAGCCGGCCGGCCGCCGGTGCGGCGGAGGGCTCGGGGCCGTCCGTGCCGTGTGGGCGGGGGCGGAGCAACGGCCGTTGAAGAAACGGTTCTGCACTCGGGGAGGCGGCGGGAGCCGTGCCCGGTACGGGGGTCAGGAGCCGGTGCTGTTCCAGTCGCCGTGCCCGCCGCCGTCGGTGGGGGTCGGGGTCGGGGTCGGGGTGGTCGTGACCACCCCGCCCTGGCCTGCGCCGGTCGCACCGTCGGCCATCGCCGTGCCCGCCGCACCGAGGGCGATCGCCAGACCGAGGCCGGCGGCGGCCAGGCGGATCCGGGTGAGACGGTGGTTCGAGCGCTTCGCCATGACTGCTCCCTAGGGCGTCTTCCCTGGTGGGAAGGGGTTTTCCGGGGTGATGGGATCATCATGGCAAGGCGCGTTCAACGGCAGATCGACGCACGAGCACCGTGCGTCGATCACCGTCGTCGATCCGGTCGCCCATCACCGAGAGCGGGCGGGCGCGGGCGAGCGGGGGCGGGCCGGGTCCCGGTGGCCGCAGCACCCTCTAGGGGCGGATCTCCAGGGTGCAGCACTTCACGCTGCCGCCGCCCTTGAACAGCTCGGAGAGGTCCACCCCGATCGGCCGGAAGCCGCGCTCCCGCAGCCGGGCCGCCACCCCGGTCGCGGCCTCCGGCAGCACCACGTGCAGGCCGTCGCTGATCGCGTTGAGCCCGAACACCGCCGCGTCCGCCTCCTCCACCAGCACCGCGTCCGGGAACAGCCGCCGCAGCACCGCCCGGCTGCCCGCGGAGAAGGCGCCCGGGTAGTACATGACCTCGTCGCCGTCGAGCACGCTCAGCGCGGTGTCGAGGTGGTAGAAGCGCGGGTCGACGAGGTCCAGGCCGATCACCGGCCGGCCGAGGAACTCCTGCGCCTCGGCGTGCCCGGCGGACTCGCTGCGGAAGCCCCGCCCGGCCAGCAGGTGGCCGCCGGTCAGCAGCAGGTCGCCCTCGCCCTCGTTGACGTGCTCCGGGTCGTGCGTCGTGAAGCCGTTCGCCCGGAACCACTCCAGGTAGGCCGGGCCCTCGGCGGCGCGCTCGACGTTGCGGAACCGGGCACCGAGCACCCGGCCGTCGACGACGGTCGCACCGTTCGCCGCGTACACCATGTCGGGCAGGCCGGGCAGCGGGTCGATCAGGTCGACCCGGTGACCGAGCTCGCCGTAGAGCTCGTACAGCCGCTCCCACTGGGCGACGGCGAGGCCGGTGTCGACCGGCTTGGCCGGATCCATCCAGGGGTTGATCGCGTAGCTGACCTCGAAGTGGGTCGGACGGCACATCAGGTAGCGGCGCGGGCGGGCGGTGCGGGTCATGGCGGGGCTCCGGGAGGTGAGGGAGGTGAGGAGACCGGGGAGACCGGGGGTGAGGGTCCGCCGGGGGCGGGTCAGGAGTCGGCGGGTCGCTCGGGGAAGTTCCGCAGGCCGCGCAGGGGGCCGGCCAGCAGCACCGCGCCGGCCGACAGCAGCACGCCCGCCATGATCCAGATGGTGGTGCGGGCACCGAGCACCTCGCCCAGCCAGCCGCCGAGCAGGGCGCCCACCGGGATGGCGCTGAAGTTCACGGTCGAGGCGCTGGCCCGGATCCGGCCGATCATCTCGGGCGGGCAGTACGACTGGTAGAAGCTGCCGGCGATGACGTTCCCGGCGATCACCCCGCAGACCGCGACCGACCAGGCGACGGCGCTCGCCGCGAGCGGCAGCTGCTCACCGGCCAACGGCAGCAGGAGGATGAACGGCGCGGCGACCAGTTCGCAGAGCAGCAGCCCGCGCGCCGTGCCGAACCGCCGGGCGATCCGCCCGGCCAGCGCCGCACCGGCCAGGCCGCCGATCGACACCACCGCGAAGACCATGCCGATCCCACCGGGCGTCACCCCCACGCTGCGGACCAGGAAGACCGTCTGCACCGCCTGGATGCCGTTCAGCCCGAGGTTGCCGACGGCACCGAAGGTCGCCAGCGTGCGGAGGTACGGGTCGTGCGCCAGGAAGCGGACGCCCTCGCCGATCTCCCGCAGGATGCCGCGCCGTTCGGAGACCGGCGGCGGCGTCTCCTCGGCCTTGATGGTGCCCACGCAGAGCGCCGACACCAGGTAGGTGACCGAGTCGGCGAGCAGCCCGCTGGCCGCGCCGAACACCTGGGAGAGCAGGCCCGCCAGACCCGGCCCGGCGATCTCCGCCGCGGAGTCCCCCGAGCGCAGCTTGACGTTGGCCTCCAGCAGGTCCTGCTTGGCGACCAGCGCGGGCAGGACGGCGCCGTAGGCGGTGGAGAAGAACACCTTGACCGCACCGGCCAGCAGCGCCACCGCCACCAGCTGGGCCATGGTCAGGGCGTCGAACCAGCCCGCCACCGGCACGCTGCCGAACAGCAGCAGCAACAGCAGGTCGCAGACCAGCATCACCTTCAGCCGGGGCCAGCGGTCCACCCAGGCGCCGGCCAGCAGACCGAGGAAGAGCCAGGGCACCCAGGCGGAGGCGGTCAGCACGCCGACCATGAACGGGGAGGCGTCGAGGGTCACGACGGCGACCAGGGCGAGCGCGACGTTGCCGACGGCGGTGCCGAGGCCGCTGGTCGTCTCGCCGATCCAGAGCTTGCGGAAGTCGCCCTGCGCCCAGAGGCCCCAGCGGCTCCTCCTCGGCGGGTCCGCCACGGGCGGCGGGACGGAGACAGTGGTGGTCATGACGGGGTCACTCTCCAAGCTTCTCGGCCAGCACGGCAGCGATCCGTGCGACGGGGTCGGGCTGTGTCATGGCGCCGTGCTCGCAGGCGATGCGGTGGAGCGTGACGCGGCCGTCCACGTACGGCCGCCAGGCCGCCTCGTAGGGCCAGTCCGCGGGCTTGTCGAGGGTGGCGCCGAAGAAGACGGCGTCGCCCCGGTAGCGGTCCGGCACGTGTTCGGCCATCAGCTTGCGGTGGTGTTCGAAGACGTCGGGCAGGACGCCGGCGGCCTCGCCGAGCAGCGCGGTGAGGTCGGCCTGCCCGCGTCCGTCGGCCGGGTCGTACCCGAGCGAGACGAGCAGCTCGGCGAGGGTGTCGACGGGGTCGTCGGACGGCGGGGCGTCCGCGTACCCGGCGGGGTCGGCCGGCACGCCGTCGAGGAGGGCGAGCAGCGCGACTTCGGCGCCGTCGGCCTGGAGCCGGACGGCCATCGCCTGGGCGACGACCGCGCCGAAGGACCAGCCGAGCAGGTGGTACGGGCCCTCGGGCTGGACGGTGCGCAGCTCGCGCACGTAGTCCTCGGCGATCTCGGTGACGGCAGCCGGGGAGCCGCCGCGCAGGCCGCGGGCCTGGAGGCCGTAGACCGGGCGGTCGGGGCCGAGGTGGCGCAGCAGGCCCGAGTAGACCCAGCTGATGCCCGCGGCGGGGTGGACGCAGAACAGCGGGGCCCTGCTGCCGCCGGCGCGGAGCGGGAGCAGCACGTCGAGGGCGTCGGCGGGGTCCGGGGCGCCGGGGGCGCCGGCGGCGGCCGACGGGCCGTCCGCCGCGTCCAGGCGGCGGGCCAGGCCCGCGACGGTGGGGGCCTCGAAGAGGGCCCGCATCCCGAGGTCGGTGCCGAAGGCGGTGCGGATCCGGCCCAGCAGCTTCATGGCGAGCAGCGAGTGGCCGCCGAGGTCGAAGAAGCCGTCGTCGACGGAGACGCCGGGCAGTCCCAGGACCTCGGCGAAGAGGCCGCAGAGCCGTTCCTCGCGCGGGGTGCGGGGCGGGCGTCCGGTGGGCGAGGCGGCGAAGTCCGGGGCGGGCAGGGCGCGGAGGTCGACCTTGCCGGCGGCGGTCAGCGGCAGCGCGTCGAGGAGCACGACGGCGGACGGGACCATGTGGGCGGGCAGCGACTCGGCGGTGAAGGCCCGCAGCTCGGCCGGGTCGAGGGGGGTGTCGGGCGTGGCTCCCGGGCCGGTGTCCCGGCCGGTTCCCCGCGCGGCGGATCCGCCGTCGGCGACCACGTAGGCGACCAGGCGGGGGCCGGCGGCGCCGTCCTCGCGGGCCGTCACGGTGGTGGCGTGGACGCGTGGGTGACGGGTGAGCACGTGCTCGATCTCGCCGGGTTCGACGCGGAAGCCGCGGATCTTGATCTGCTGGTCGGTGCGGCCCAGGTAGGCGAGGGCGCCGTCGCGGGTGCGGCGGACCAGGTCGCCGGTGCGGTACATCCGCTCCCCCGGCGCGCCCACGCCTGCGGCGAAGGGGTCGGCGACGAAGCGCTCGGCGGTGAGCTCCGGGCGGCCGAGGTAGCCGCGGGCCAGGCCCGCCCCGGCGAGGTACAGCTCGCCGGGGACGCCGACGGGCACCGGGTTCAGGTGCTCGTCCAGCACGTACGCCCGAGTCCCGAGGACGGTCCGGCCCAGCGCGGGGCGATCGGTGGCGGCGAACGGCTGGGTGAGCGCGTCGACGGTGCACTCGGTGGGCCCGTACAGGTTGTACGCGGCCGTGGCGGGGGCCTCCCGCAGCCTGGTCCAGAGCGACTGGCCGACGGCCTCGCCGCCGAGCAGCAGCACCCGCGGCGCCGGCGCGGCCAACAGGCCCTCGTCGAGCAGCTGTTCGGCGTAGGAGGGGGTGATCTCCAGGACGTCGACCCGCTCGGCCCGGACGTGCCGGACGAGGGCGGCGGCGTCGCGGCGGACGTCGTCCCCGAGCAGGTGCAGTTCGTGGCCGGCGACCAGCCAGAGCAGGCCGTCCCAGGAGGCGTCGAAGCAGAGCGAGGCGGTGAGGGCGACGCGCAGGCGGCCGTGGGCGCGCTCGGCCGCGCCGATCGGGCCGGTCGGGGCCCGGTGCGAGGCGAGCAGGGCGGCGATCGAGCCGTGGCTCACCACCACGCCCTTGGGGCGGCCGGTGGAACCGGAGGTGTAGACGACGTACGCGGCGTCCCCGGCGGTGGCGCGGGGGGCCGGGGTTCGGGTGGCCGGGGTGCGGGGGGCGGCCGTCCGCTCGGCGGCAGCGCGGGCGGCGGCGGGGCCGTCCGCCGGGCCGGGGCAGAGGGTGGCCAGGCCGTCCAGCAGTTCGGGCAGCGGCCAGCGGTCGTCGGTGAGGACCAGCGCGGGCGCGGCGTCGGCGAGCATGGCGGCGGTCCGGTCGGCCGGGTACTCGGCGTCCAGCGGGAGCGAGGCGGCGCCGGACCTGAGGACGGCGAGCACGGCGACCACCGTCTCGGCGGACCGCGGCAGCGCCAGGGCGACCACCGACTCGGGGCCGGCGCCCGCCGCGACCAGGCGGTCGGCCAGCCGGTCCGCGAGCGCGTCCAGCTCGGCGAAGGTCAGCCGGGTCCTCCCGGAGACCAGGGCGGTCGCGTCCGGCGTCCGGGCCGCCAGGGCCGCGAAGGCGTCCGGCAGCAGCGGCGACTCGGCCGGCGGCGCCGCCGCTTCGGTGAGGAGTTCCGCGCGCTCGGCGGCGGAGAGCAGGTCGGCGCGGCCGATGGACTGTTCGGGGCGGGCGGCCACCGCGGCCAGCAGCCGGCCGAAGCGGACGGCGATCGACTCGACGGTCCCCCGGTCGAACAGGTCGGTCGCGAAGTCGATCGCGCACTCCAGTCCGGCGGGCGCGCCGTCGGCGTCGAAGGACTCGCCCATGCCGACGGAGAGGTCGAACTTCGCCTCGTACCCGCCGACCGGTTCGACGGTGGCCGGCAGGCCGGCCAGGTCGAGCGGTGCGTCCCCGGCGCCGCCCGGCGTGCCGCCCTGGAGCAGCAGCATCACCTGGAAGAGCGGGTGGCGGGCCAGCGAACGGGTGGGGTTGAGCTCCTCGACGAGTCGCTCGAACGGCACGTCCTGGTGGGCGTGAGCGTCGAGTTGGGCCTCCCGGACGCGGTGGAGCAGCTCGGCGAAGGCCGGGTCGCCGGACGTGTCGGTGCGCAGGACGAGCGTGTTGACGAAGAAGCCGACCAGGTCGTCCAGCGCCTCGTCGGTGCGACCGGCGACGACCGAACCGATCGGCACGTCGGTACCGGCGCCGAGCCGGGTGAGCAGCGCCGCCAGGCCCGCCTGGAGGGTCATGAACATCGTGACCCGGTGCTCGCGCGACAACGCGACCAGCGCCCGGTGCAGTTCGGCGCCCAGCGGGAGGACCACGCGGTCGCCGCGGTGGCCGCTGTCGGCGCGGCGGGGGCGGTCCACCGGGAGCGCGAGCTCCTCCGGGAGGTCCGCCAGGGTCTCGCGCCAGTAGGCGAGTTGACCGGCGGCGCGGCTCCCGGGGTCGGTCTCGTCCCCGAGCAGGGCGCGCTGCCACAGCGCGTAGTCGGCGTACTGGACGGGGAGTTGACGCCACCCGGGGGCCGAGCCGTCGCGCCGGGCGGCGTACGCCTCGGCGAGGTCGCGCAGCAGCGGGCCCATCGACCAGCCGTCCCCGGCGATGTGGTGGAGGACGAGGACGAGCAGGTGCTCGTCCGGGGCGAGCGGGAGCAGGTGGGCGCGGACCGGGAGGTCGGCGGCCAGGTCGAAGGGGATCGCGGCGCAGGCGGCCACGGCGGCGGCGGGGTCGGCGGGCGGGGCGGGGTGGCGGTCGAACGGGACGTGGGCCCCGGTGGGCGGAACGATCCACTGGTGGGGCTCGCCGTCCTGCTCGGTGACACGTGTGCGCAGGCTCTCGTGCCGGGCCGCCAGGTCGCCGAGGGCCGCTTCGAGGGCGGTCGGGTCCAGTGCTCCGGTGAGGCGCAGCGCGATCGGGAGGTTGTAGAGGGCGCTCGGGCCCTCCATCCGGTCGATCAGCCAGAGCCGTCGCTGGGCGAAGGAGAGCGGCAGCCGCTCCGGGCGCTCGCCGGCCGTCAGGGCCGGCCGGGCGTCGGAGCCGTCCAGCCGCCGGTCCAGGCCCGCCACGGTCGGGGCCTCGAAGACGTCCCGGATCCCCAGCTCGGCGCCGAGCGCCGAACGGACCCGGCTGACCAGCTTCATCGCGAGCAGCGAGTGGCCGCCGAGGGCGAAGAAGTCGTCGTCGATCGAGACGGTCGGCAGCCCGAGGACCTCGGCGACGAGGCCGCAGAGCAGTTCCTCGCGGGCGGTGCGGGCGGCCCGGCCGCCGACGAAGAGCCCGAAGTCCGGGTCGGGCAGGGCGCGGCGGTCGATCTTGCCGCTGCCGGTCAGCGGCAGCGTGTCGAGGGTGACGACGGCGGACGGCACCATGTGGGCGGGCAGCGACTCGGCGGCGAACCGGCGCAGTTCGAGGGCGAGTTCGGTGCCGGGCGCGGCCGTCGCGCAGTGGGCGACGAGGCGGCGGTCCCCGTCGGCGCTCTCGTGCAGGGTGACGACGGCCTGACGGACGGTCTCGTGGCGGGCGAGCACCTGCTCGATCTCGCCGAGTTCGATGCGGAAGCCGCGCACCTTGACCTGGTGGTCGGTGCGGCCGAGGTACTCGACCCGGCCGTCGCGGGTGCGGCGGACCAGGTCGC
>NZ_JBHXKE010000104.1:0-31792 GCF_042722765.1 Kitasatospora sp. NPDC058406 | reverse complement strand
GGGCCTTCGGCATGCCCCACACCCGCACACGACCACTACGCGTTACCAACATCATCGACCCGGCTCAGCAGGGCCCAACTGAAACGCGGAGGCTAGGGTTCAAGGACCGCCCGGGCTCGCGCCGAAACGCTGACCATCCGCGTTCGCACAGCCGCTGCCCCGCCACGCCCCCAGCTGCTCCCGCCCCCGTACTGGCGCAGCCCCGCCCCGCCCGGTCCGGCCGGGAGAACGACCGGCCGGCGTCTGATCCGGAACTGCCCGGACGGGCCAGAACCGGTGCGTGCAGAGGAAAGCCGACTCCCCCCGGCTCCCTAGATTCGTCCGTACCGCGTCCCCACCGTGCCGGCCTCCGATGTCGGCAGGACCACACCTGCACGGAGCGCACCCATGCCTTTCCTCCCCGTCGACGAGGAGAACTCCAGCGTCATCAACCTGTACTACGAAGACCACGGCATCGGCCGGCCCGTCGTGCTCATCCACGGCTGGCCGCTCAACGGCGCGTCCTGGGAGAAGCAGGAGGCCGCGCTGCTGGCCGCCGGCCATCGCGTGATCACCTACGACCGCCGCGGCTTCGGCGCCTCCGACAAGCCGTCCTTCGGCTACGACTACGACATCTTCGCGGCCGACCTCGACGCCGTACTCACCCACCTCGACCTGCGCGACGTGGTGCTCGTCGGCTTCTCCATGGGCAGCGGCGAAGTCACCCGCTACCTCGGCACCTACGGCTCGGAGCGCATCTCCAGGGCCGTGATGCTCGGCGTGGTGCCGCCGTTCCTGCTGAAGACCGAGGACAACCCGGACGGTGTCGACGGCATCGTCTTCGAGGAGATCCAAGGCGCCATCCGCGCCGACCGCCCCGCCTTCATCGCCGGATTCCTCGCCGACTTCTACAACGTGGACGTGCTCGGCGGCGACCGGGTGAGCGACCAGGTCGTCCAGTACAGCTGGAACATCGGTGTTTCGGCCTCCGCGAAGGCGACAGCGGACTGCGTCCCGACCTGGCTCACCGACTTCCGCGCGGACCTGCCGAGGATCGACGTCCCCGTCCTGATCATCCACGGCGACGCCGACCGCACCCTGCCGCTGCGCTCGACCGCCGTCCCGCTCTCGAAGGCCATCGCGGGCGCCCGCCTGGTGGTGCTCGAAGGTGCCCCGCACGGTCTCATCTGGACGCACGCCACCGAGGTCAACAAGGAGCTGCTCGCCTTCATCGGCGAGTGATCGACCGCTCCCCCGCGCCCTCCTCCGCCTTTTCCTCCGCTTCCCTCCTCCTGCTCCCCGAAAGCGAGATCGCATGTCGAGCATGCCCGTCGCCGGGATCCGTCCCGGCCCCTCGGCCCCCGACGCCTCCCCCGACCACACCGCCGACCTGGTCGTACGCAACGCCAAGGTCTACACCGGCGACCCCCTGCGCCCCCGGGCGAGCGCGGTCGCGATCCGCGCCGGACTGATCACCGCCATCGGCGACGACGCCGACGTCCTGCCGCAGGTCGGCCCGCGCACCCGCGTGGTCGACGCCCTCGGCCGGCGAGCCGTCCCCGGCCTCAACGACTCGCACCTGCACGTCATCCGGGGCGGCCTCAACTACGTCATGGAGCTGCGCTGGGACGGCGTGCCGACGCTGCGCCAGGCACTGGCCATGCTGCGCGCCCAGGCCGAACGCACCCCTCCGGGCCAGTGGGTGCGGGTGGTGGGCGGCTGGTCCGCCGACCAGTTCGCCGAGCGCCGGCTTCCCACCCTCGCCGAACTCAACGCCGCCGCCCCCGACACCCCGGTGTTCGTGCTGCACCTGTACCAGTCGGCGCTGCTCAACCGGGCGGCGCTGCGGGCCGCAGGCTTCACCCGAGACACCCCCGACCCCGTCGGCGGGCAGATCGTGCGCGCGCACGACGGTGAGCCGACCGGCATGCTGCTGGCCGCCCCGGGCGCTCTGCTGCTGTACTCCACCCTGGCCAAGGCACCGACCCTGAACGAGGCCGACAAGGCGACCTCCACCCGGCACTTCCTGCGCGAGCTCAACCGCTTCGGGCTCACCTCCGCCATCGACGCGGCGGGCGGCTTCCAGAGCTTCCCGGAGAACTACGGCACCGTCACGGAGCTGGCGAAGACGGGCCAGCTGACACTCCGGATCGCCTACCACCTCTTCCCGCAGACCGCCGGGCAGGAGCTGGACGACCTGCGGCGCTGGGTGGAGACCGTCCGCCCCGGCGACGGGGACGAATGGCTGCGGCTCAACGGGGCCGGGGAGAACCTCACCTGGGCGGCCGCCGACTTCGAGAACTTCTCCGAACCGCGCCCCGAGCTCGGCCCGTACGAAGCCGGGTTCGAGCAGGCGGTACGCCTGCTGATGGAGCACGACTGGGGCTTCCGGCTGCACGCGAGCTACGACGAGACGATCCGCCGCGACCTGGCGGTCTTCGAGCGGCTGGCCGCCGAGGGCCTGTTCCCCGGTGGGAACCGCTGGCTCTTCGACCACGCCGAGACGGTCTCCGCCGCGAGCCTGGACCGGATCGCGGCGCTCGGCGGCGCCGTCTCGGTGCAGAACCGGATGTCCTTCCAGGGCGAGGCGTTCGTCCGACGCTACGGCGCGGCCGCGGCCGCCGACGCCCCGCCGGTGCGGGCGATGCTGGAGCGCGGCCTGACGGTGGCCGCCGGCACCGACGCCACCCGGGTCTCCTCCTACAACCCGTGGGTGGCCCTGCACTGGCTGGTCTCCGGACGGGCGGTCAGCGGACGTACGCTCCGCCCGGCCGCCAACCGGCTGAGCCGCGAGGAGGCGCTGGAGCTGTACACCCTCGGCGGCGCCCGACTCACCGGCGAGGAGGACGTCAAGGGCCGTCTCCGGGTGGGAAGTTACGCCGACCTCACGGTGCTCAGCGCGGACTACCTCACCGTCCCCGAGGCGGACATCCCGCACATCGAGTCGGTACTCACCGTGGTCGGCGGCCGCATCGTGTACGGCGCCCAGGAACACGAGGGCCTCGCCCCGGAGTTGCCGGCCGTGGTCCCGCTGTGGAGCCCGGTGGCCCGCTTCGGCGGCTACCAGGCCACCCCGGCGCCGAGCCTGTCCGGTGTCCGGCAGGCCGAGCGGCTGGCCGAGGCGGCGGCCGACTCCGACGAGCAGCGCGCCTGGCGCGCGGCCCGCGGCCAGTGGGTGCCCGGGCAGGCCGGCGGCCCCGCGCTCGACGACCCCTGCTTCCTCTGAGCCGCCCGTTCCGAACCACCCGCTTCCGGACCCGACAGTTTCAACGCCGTGCGCCGCCGGGCCTTGCCGCTCGGCGGCGCACGGCGCTGCCCGGCGCGAGCCGCGGAAGGGCCGCCTTGCGACGTCCCTCGCCTCCCCCGCCCCGTCTCCGTACCCGCCGCGCGGATCCACGACCGCCACTTGGCGCCACCCCGTACGCCACAGTCATCGGCCTCGTCCACCACGCCATGCACATCACCGACCGCCTGCGCCCCGACCCCACGCCCTGCGCGAACAGCTCGACGACCTCAAGGAGACCTTCGCCGACTACACCGACGTCGCCCTGCGACTCACCCCGCTCGACCCCAAGCGCCCCACCCGCGACCTCCTCGACACCGAGCACGCCGGACAGCCGCACGACCCCAGCCGCAGCCACTTCGCCCGGCTCGTCCGCGAAGCCTCGGCCACACACCGCGACCGACTGATCTGACCGCCTGCCGCACCACCCGCCCACGGACGGCGGCCATGCCGAACGCTCACCGGAGGAGTCAGTCCCTGTATCGCGAATGTGAGTATCCAGAAATAGCACCCCCTGAACCCCAGTATGGCCCCCAGCTCCAGACGACCAGACGATTACGTACCGTGCCGAAGATCCGGGCATCCGCAGCGCCGCCCAGGATCGATCCAGTCGTCCGCGCATCCGCATGCCCAGGTGCGGGTCCTCACCGCGAGCTGCAGGTCGGGGGCCTGATTTGGCGTTGGTGATCGTATGGTGGTCGCGGACGAGCTTCGGGGCGGTGCCTCGGTAGCCTCCGCAGGTCGATCAAGGGACCAACTGCCGCAGGAGGCTAGGGAAGTGCGCAAGTCAGGACGGCCGGGCCGGGTCTACCGCCGGTGCGGGGACGCGACCCGGCGCCAGCTCGAGGCGGTATGCCCGCGCCTGGCCGAGGAGGGGCACGGCACGTGGACGTTCGCCGTCGACATCCCCTCTCTCAGCGGCCGCAGGCGCACGATACGTCGCGGCGGCTTCGAGGACGAGTGGCATGCCGAGACGGCGCTGCGGCGCTTTCTCGAAGGGCGCCGGCTGGGGTTCGACGCGGACCCGCACGAGACGGTGGCCGCCTACCTCACCAAGTGGCTCAAGGGCATGGAGTTCCTGCTCAAGCCCACCACCTACGCCCGCTACCGCACCTACGTACTCTGCGAACTGATCCCCGTCCTCGGCAAGCTGCGCCTGGAGGAACTCGCCCACAACCACATCTCCGCCTACGCCCACGAGCAACTCGCCGCCGGCCGCGGACGCCAGGCCGTCTACCACTGCCTCGCCACCCTCTCCAGCGCCCTGGGCACCGCCGTGCGCACCCACCGCCTGCCCTTCAACGCGGCCCAGCCCCTGCCCATGCGCAGGCCCCGCCCCGACGAGCGCGTCCCCTGGACCGCGGAGCAGGCCGTCGCCTTCCTGGGGCACTGCCGGAATGTCGACCCCGCCTTCGCCGACCTCTTCGAGGTCGTCATCGGCACCGGCCTGCGCAAGGGCGAGGCACTCGGCCTCCAGCGCCCGTGCGTGCGGCTCGACGCCCGCGTCATGTACATCCGCCACACCCTCTCCGCCATCGACAACCACGAACTCGTCCTGACCGCACCGAAGACCAGGAAGAGCCGCAACTGGGTACCCCTGTCCGAGCGCGTCGCCGCCGCCCTCCAGCGCGCCATGGACCGGAGCACCGCCAGCATCAACGACCACGTCTTCCAGGGCCCCGACGGCCAGCCCCTCCACCCCGCCGCCGTCCGCCGGCGCTTCCACGAACTGCGCGAACAGGCCGCCCTGCCCCACGTCACCATCCACGACCTGCGCCACCTCGCCGCCACCCTCGCCCTGGAGGGCAACGTCTCCATGGCCGTCATCTCCAAGACCCTGCGACACTCCACCCTGTCGACCACCGCGAACATCTACAGCCACCTGACCTGGGACGTCGTCAGAGCCGCCGTGAACACCATCGAAGCAAGGCTCCACCTAGTCGAAGCCCGCACACAGCGCAGCCGGGACACAACCGACCTCGACGTCGGCCCGCCGAACCCGCTGTTCAGCCACGCGGCCTGACCAACGCACCCCTAAGGTCGGCTCAGCGTTCCGAGCCGCTCCGCCCTCCAGGGCCACAAGTACCCGGGATTCCCGGCTCATAGCTGACACCCGATAAACGTGCGGCCCGTCGCGACAGATGACGCCGCAGGTTCCACCGGCATGCCCGTTTCCCGCGAATCCGGGCCCATTTCTGCGCCGACGAGGCGACCGGTCCGCGATCGGCGACACACGGGTTCCCGGATGCGTGAACAAATACCCCGTCACGGCCGGGTCGCAGGGGCCGGGCCTGCGGAAACGCGCCCAGCAAGCTTGTGTGAACGAGCGTTCACGACCACCTTGCGACCACCAAAGGAAAAGGCCGCCCTCATCATTTCGATGAGAACGGCCTCCGACCTGCGTAAACGCTGGTCGGGACGACAGGATTTGAACCTGCGACCCCTTGACCCCCAGTCGCCCGGGGATGAGCGGCACGGCACGTCAGACCGTAGACAACGCGCGCTGTCCGTCTACCGGAACACATCTCGGGGACAGTGGTGCGCAGCGCGTGGTCCCCGGCGGGCCCCTGACAGGCTGATGTAGTGGCAGGGATGCGTGGACCGGCCTGGCAGGTGGTACCAGGGCCGGGAACGCGAGCCCATCCCTCCAACGCCGCGACTCGGGAGCAGCCGTACAGGGAGCCGTCGGCGAATGCGACCGTCGCGACGTCAGTTGTCCTATATGAGGTAGCCGACAACAGCGGCCTGCATCGCTATGGTGTCGAAGTCCGCGGTGGCAGCACCGCGAAGACCGTACGGCGACCGAGCGCGGCGCCCACCAGCACGGCGTCCCCCGCTTCTCGGTCAACAGAGGCACGAGAATCCTCAGTGAAGCCTTCGAACCTCAGGGCAGGTGAGGAGCTTGAGAAGTCAGTCGGCGCCAGGCTGTCTCGTCATCGGCACGCCTCGGCGCAAGGCATGGAGTCGATAGCTGTCGCACAAGGCCCGCATTTCAGGCAGTACCTGCCTTGACGATGAGATTGGCGAGGGATGGCTTGTCAAGGTAGCGGTGGACATCGTGGGAGGAAGGGAACATGCCGTTGTTCACCTCGATGTCCGTGACACCCGCGGCGAGCCGGGACAGTCCGGCGCATCCGGCGACGAAGTCCTTAGACGCGAACAGGTTCGTCCATTCCACTCCGGCGGGGACCGTGAGCCGGTCGCCGTCGGAGTGGATTCCCTTGCGGCCGGCCAGCCAGCCCAGCGGAGATCCACACGTCACCAGCGTGGTGACGTCTGGGGCCTCGCCGCGGCTGAGCATGTCGTAGACCACCACGCTGCCAAGGGAGTGGGCAATGACCATCCGTGCGCCTGTCTGGGCCAGGACTTCGGCGAGCGCTACGCGCACGGCGTCGGCGGTTTCCTCATGGCGCAGGTAGGTGTGGGCTTCACGGACGAACCACAGGAGACGGCCCGTTACGCCCTTTCCCATCTTCCGATCCACGGCCTGGACCCTGCGCACAATTCGTGGTGTGAGCTGGCTCTCCCCGAGGGTCAAACCTTCTTCGGAGGACTCGTCATCCACGGCGGAGGGGGCATAAGCCGCCAGTGCCCTGAGGATGAAGTCCTCTTCCTCCTCATCGATGGGCATGTCCTCCCACCGGGAGCGGATCTCCGGGCCGCCGAGCCGCACATACCGGGTGGGCGTCTGCGGAAAGATCGCCTGGTAGGAGGGGACAGTGACCGCGGCTCGGGCCCCATCGGCCGAGACGGCAGCCAGGGCATCGTCGATGGTGGTCTGCCAGCTGGAGCTCAGGCCTGCCGTCGTCGCGGCCGCACCCTGCCTGATTCCGTGCACTCCGACGATCTGCAGAGCGCTCATGGCTTCCCCCTGTTCGTTGCTCCCTGCATGTAGCTGACTGATCGTAGCCAGACCCGCTACGGCGGGTACAGCCCCGCGTTAGGCTGACGGCGCCAGGCAGGGGGAACGGGTTGAGTGCGGAAGAACTGGACGGAATAGTCCGCAGGCGGCTGGTGATCATCGCGGTCGACGACTACGAAGATGGGCAGGCCGGTTTCACGGAGGGCATCGCTGCCCAGGTAGAGCGGATCACCGGGTGGCTGGCTGATCCCGAGCTGGGCGACGACCGGCGCTTCGAAGTGGTGAGAGCGGAACACTCTCTGCGTTCAGTGGACGATGTGCGCGCCTTCCTGCACAACCAGAACCTGGCGGAGGCCAGCTACCAGGAAGCCGTCGTTGTATACATCACCGGCCACGGGCTGCGCCGCCACGCGCAGCGCCATTACCTGATGCTTCCGAAGACAAAGGAAGAGCGGCTGCTGGCGACCGGATTCCCGACGAGCGAGCTCATCACCGCGGTCCTGGACAGCCAGTCCGAGCATGTGATGGTGCTCGTCGACACATGCTATTCCGGCACCCTGCGCGCCGAGCTCACCAGCCTGTTCCAGGATCTGTCCGACGAACGTCATAGCCACAAGGGAACCGCCGTCATCACGGCCGGCGACCACTACGAGAAGCCCCTGCTGGGCTCCTTCACCCGGCGCATCGCCCTGGCTTGGGAGCGCATGCGGGACGAGGCCGCCGGCTATACCAGCTCCCACCTGTCTTTCACGGAGTGGGAGCAGCTCCTGCACCAGGTAGGACAGGACGAGAACGGCGAGGACAAGGCACTGGTCAGCGCAGAGTGGATCGTTCCGCATTCGCGCGGCAGCGCTCCGAGCGCTTGTCTGCCCAACCCGCGTTACCGGCTGGTGCAGAGCGTGACAGGCACGGCGCTGCGTCAGCTCGCGCTCGGGTCGGGCCCGCTGGAGGAGTTCTGGCTGGAGCGGGCATCGGGGCGGACGTCCGCGGACGACCCTGGCTGGTACTTCAGCGGGCGGGCTGAGCCGATGGCGCGCATGGTCGCTTTCTTCCGGGAAGGCACCGGCGTCCTCGTGGTTACCGGAGCCGCGGGCTCGGGAAAGTCGGCACTTCTGGCACGGCTCGTGACTCTGGCCGATGTCGGCTTCGCAGCCAACCCGAAGTACGCGGCCGTGCTGGCAGGCATTCCCGACGGGCTGCGGCCCGAACCTGGCTCGGTCGAGGTCGCCGTCCTGGCCCGGAACAAGTCCTCGCGAGTGGTCGTGGAAGAGCTGCTGTCCGCGCTCGGCGGTGCTCCCGACGGCCGCGGCCTCCCCTTGAAGGTCCTGCTCGAGCTCTTGGCCGACCGGGCCTCCGGCGCCGCCGCTCCCGTCAACGTGGTCATCGACGCACTGGACGAGGCCGAGGATCCGCTCGCCTGCGTGGGCGACATTATCCTCCCTCTGGTCCGGCTGTCCGCTCAGTGCGCTGGGCGGGCGGTGCGGCTCATGGTCGGTGTCCGCAGCTCCCCCGAGGCTGTGTACGCGTCTGGGACAGTCCTGCGCGACGGGCGGGCGGACCAGCTGCTTCGGCGGCTGACCGATGCCCTGCAAGCGGAGGAGGTCGCTTCGGAGGTCCTGCGCACCGATGGGCCTGACTGCACCGATGACATCGCTGCCTACACCATCGCGCTGCTGACCGCCCCGCAGGCTAGCCCGTACCACGGGGCTCCGGAGGCCGCCGGCGCCGCGGCGCGCCATATCGCAACGGCGGTCGCGCCCTCCTTCCTCGACGCCCGGATCGCTGCCGAGCAACTGAGGACGGCGGATGCCTGCCAGGATCTGGACGCGGGGGACTGGCTGAGGCGCCTCGCAGACGGCACCACCGGGCTTCTTCGCGAGGACATCCAGGCTGTCGCCTCTGCTTCAGGCGTGAGTTCTGAGCTGCTGGTTGCCGCTCTGCGCGCGACTGCGTTCGCGCCCGGGGCGGGGCTGCCGTGGGCAGAGGTCTGGCCTGCTGTCGCCTTCGCGCTGGCGTCCGCAGCATACGGTCCTGGCTGCGGGGATACGGATGCGGCCGAGCATGCTATCCGTACTCTCCGGTCTGGCCGACTCGTCGGCTACCTCGCCAGCGCTGAAGAGGATGCCCGTACCGTTTACCGTCCTGTGCACCAGCGGCTGACCGATCTTCTGCGGACGGGCTACGACCAGCTGCTTCTGCCGACGACCCCCGACGGGAAGAGCCTGGGCAGTCCGCAGACGCAGACGGCGGCGCAGGCTGCAATCGCTCGTGCCCTCGGGGGGCTGGTGGAACGGGCTCTGCCGCACCTGACACATCCGTACGTCCGAAGGCACTTCCTGCACCATGCAGAAGCCGGGAGCATCCTGGCTGACAGCGAGGTGCCGGTGGAACTTCTCGCCCAGGAGACCTCCGGGACCCTGCGCGCGCGCCTTGGACTGCCCCTTCCTGCCGGGGCGGCCGAACGGAGGGTCCTGACGGCAGCGGCTCTGATCGAGCCGTTCGCCGATGCGGACACGGACTATTCCTCGCGCCTGGGCAGCATCGCCTTCCACCGCGCTGTACAGAGCCCCAGCGCCGAGGCTGACGCAAGGGACGACGTGCTTGGCCGGCTTCCTCTGAAATTGCTGTGGGGGCGATGGGCAGCACGCGTGAACGTCCTGGCAGCGGCACCGGGACAGACGAGAGCCATGTGCGCGGTACTGACACTTGACGGGCGTCAGTTGATCGCCATCGCACCCAGTGCTGGCGGCGTCCGGATCTGGGATGCCGGGACAGGCCGACTCGTCGCAGACCTGAAGACGGGACCAGTGCACCGTCTGTGCACCATCATGGCCACGGGCGGACGTACGTTCCTCGTCGCGGCGGAGCTGCGAGAAGTTGGGATCTACGATCCGGTCTCGGGCCAGCCCATCGCGAGGACGCCGCGGCTGCCTGGGGCCTACGATGTGCATGTCCTGGCGGACGGCCGCGCTTTGTGGAAGCTGCTCATCCAGACCAGCCAGGGCGCGGCCGTGTGGAGGCCACGCGCGGACAAGCTGTTTATGGCTCCCGGCTTTCCGGACGAGGTCACGCGGGACCAGGTACGGGTCCCCTCCCGTCGGCTGACGGCGGTGGTCCGGCAAGGAAGCGGCAAGGCTCTGATCGCCGTCTGCGGTGAAGCCGGGATCCGTCTATGGGATCCGGAGTCGGGCACCATGGTGAGCCCGCCTTTCGGAGGCGGTCAGGTGTCGGGCCTGGCAGGAGTCGCCCGCAAGGGCAAGGTTGATGACCTGCTGATCGCTGAGTCCCCCAATCCTCTGGTGCCCCTGCGAGTGTGGAACCCCTTTACGATCCAGGAGGTGGCAGCCAGCCGTGAGGGCGGCAGCAAGGCCGTAGCCGACCCCGGCGGGACGGCATTCGCTTATGTCGCGCGGGGCCGCATCGTGCTGCAGGATCTCGGTACAGCATCAGTTCACTCGTTCGATGCCGACATTCCGTCTGTAGATGCCCTCGCGGTTGTTGAGGGCTCGGAGGGGCCGCGGGTCATGTCGGCTGGCCCGCAGGGCATCAGGGTCTGGGATCCCGGGCCTGAAGGGCCGCTCTACGAAGACGGGCTGGCTGAGTCGGTGTACCGGGGTCCCTCGTTGGACCAAAACCGCCGGACAGCACCCACGTGGTCTATGTGCAGGTCTTCTCTGCCCGCTGCCGGTGGAGCCCAGGGCGACGACGTAATCGTCCTCGCGACCCGGAGCGGGCTCGATGTCCACAGCGCGGCAACGGGAAGCCTGCTCAAGCGGATCGGAACCGGCCTCGTCGGTCAGGTGCTTCGGCTTGCTGCAGCCGGGACGCGGGTGGCGGTCAGCGATCCGAAGGGAGACCTGTCCGTCTGGGATCTCTTGTCAGGACAGATGGTGATGACGAGTCGCAAGGAACTGTCCCAGTCCTCCCTGTCCTCCTGTGTCGCCTGGACAGCCGGCGGACTGCCGATGTCAGTCTCCACAAGTGCCGTCGGCAGCACTACCGACCTGACCGCGGTGGTTCTGGACTACGAGGCCGGGCAGTCCAGCGCCAGTACGGTCCCGCTCGCCACTGGCATCAGCGGTTCCTCCGTTCGCCTGCTGGGCGCACTGCCTCCTTCTTCTGGCAACGTTACCGTCGTGGCGGGCGTCGGCTCGGAGCTCGTGCTCATCGACGTGGGCTCAGGACGCCGGATCGGTTCATTGCCTGGCTGGGACCACAGAGGCGGAAGCGATGCTGTCCTGTGCACCCTGCCGGGCAACAGCGGCACGCTGCTAGTGATGTCGAACGGTACGGAGATCGGTGTCTGGCACGTGGCCACCCAGACCCAGATCGCCATGTGGGAGTCCCCAGACACCTTCGCCTTGACCGGCCTGCCCGTACCCGGCGGCCGGACACTGCTCGTCTCGGGAAGCACCAGCGGCGTCGGGATCTGGGACCCGCACACGGGGCGCCTCGCCCACACTGTCCTGACGGGTGCCCCTGTCCACGGGATCGCCACAAGTGAAGGCGATTCGGGCACCGTGCTCCACCTCTACGGGCCCGCAGGCCTGGCAACCCTATTGGTCGACACCGCCCTGTTGTGACAGGCCGCGGCACGGGTACCCGCGCCGGATCGGAGATAGCCAGGTCTGGCCAAGCCCTCAGGGCCAGAGGCAGGACGGCGGGCGGCCCCGAACGTTTGCGCCACCAGGCCATGGCTGAACTGCGACTGACCGCTGGCCGAAGATCTCTGCCGATGGCGCGTCTCTCACAGGAAGCCGGGCCGGGGAGTTCATCCAGGCCTAAAGAAATCTTCCGATTATACATCAATAAGCAATAGCTGTAGTGATGTTGGGGAATTCACGCAGGCAGCCCGCCTCAGCACCCGCCTCTGGCGGCTGAGGCTATGAGCAAACGGCCGCGAGGTGATAGATCTGTGCAGTGCTGTCTGCTCATCAGCACGGCGACGAGTAGGGGCTGTTCATGCATGTGCGCGCGGTCGTTGTGCTGCCTGCGCGGAGCCGGACCAGAGGTCCAGCCGCCGAGACCGGAACCTGCCACGGAGGCGACAGGTGAGCGCGCGGTCCGGCGACCGGACCGACAGCCGCTGGGCCGCATTCGAATGGTGGCAGGACCGCCTGGCCACTGTGTTCTTCGGCGAGCAGCAGAGGAATAGGCCGGTCCTTTTCTTCATCAACAGCACAGAGCTGTGCGATCTGCAGGGCGGGGCTGAGGTTGAAGAGCTCGGTGCCGCGGTCAGCTCCGTGCTCGCCTGGCATGGGAACCCATACTCGCCGGTTGTAGACCGCTGCCGCACGTGGAGGCGAGGGATGCGCGAAGATCCGCCCCCCAGCCTTCCGCTCCTGGCAGCAGCTGTCCTGGCGGCCGCCAATATGCAGCGGACCGAAGCCGGCCCCGGGGCTCCCGCGTACTACGCACGTCTCGCTGAAGTGCTCCAGCCTCGCTGGGACAGCGGGGGACGTCACCGGAAGCCGCTCGAAAGCCACTACGGCGCCGTCGTCGACCAGTGGGTCTGCCTGGACGAGTGGCTCCGGGAGCAGGGCGGGGCGCGCGGCCTCAGCACGATCAAGGAGAACCCCACCTACAGCAAGATCGGCTACGCCCAGTCGCAGGCTCTTATCAGAGCCTCGGATCACGCGGCCCTGCAACGGTTCTTCCAAGCGGCCAGCCTGTCTCCCGGTCAGCCAGTGGACGGTACACGGCTGCTGGAGGCACTCAAGCAGTGGAGCATCATCAACCCGGAGGGCCTGTCCCAGACGCTCCGCCAGACGCTCCACGCTTCTGCCGAAAGCGGCCTCCTGAAGCCTCTGCTGGTCACCCTGCTCGCGAACTGGGACGGGACTACCGCCCTGGACCGAAGCGCCAGCGGCCTGTCCCAAGTGCCGCTGCGCGTTGTTCTCGATGCGGATTTCATGGGATGGGAGATGCGCTGGCACGCGGAGGCTGTGGACGGTGTGGACCGCGACCGCCTCCAGCACTCCGGCGGAACACTGGAGCTCGCTCTGGGTGCCTCGCACCGGGCTTACACACTCTCCGGGGCGGTACCTGATCTGGCGCAGGCTCTCCGGCACGGGCTCACCGCACGCGGAGCGAGGACCAGAGTGCGTGTCGAGAGCAGCCGCGATGTCCTGGCACTGCGCGAAGACCCCATTGCAGGAGGCTGGACGGAAACTGACGGACTGACCGTTTTCGAGTCCTACGTATTCCTGTTCACCAAGTCTGGCCAGGGTCCCCTCCAGAGTCTCCTGGCCGATGCCGGCCAGCGGTGGTACCACCCCGAAGCCGCCCCGCTCCCGGGCTGGAAGCTCACCCCCGAACTGCGTTTCACTGACGAACTGGCGCTCAGGAGAGCTCTGGAGCGGTCCGGCATCCGGAACATCCGCCATGTTCCGGGACACCGGCTCAGCCTCCGCAACGGACTGCTTGTCAAACGGGAGTGGCAGCACCGCTCGCTCTTTCTGCTCGGCGCGGAACCCGATGTGGTGGTCCCCCAGGAAGTCCGCGAAGCCGGACTGGTCACTCTGGACGGCCAGCCCCTGGCGGTCCCCGCTGAAGGCCTGGTGGTGTTGCGGGACAAAGGTCTCGCCCCGGGACCGCACGAGCTTGCCGCCGACGGCATGGTCACCGACTTCTACCTGGTAGAGGCAGCGGAGCCCCCGTCAGACGGGTCGGCTGGCCCCGTACCCAGCACCCATTCCGGGACCGTCACGGTCCCGCTGGACGGAGATGTGCGCTTCCTCACGGCTCAGGGCCACTTCCTGACCATCCGTCGGCCTCCGGAGCCCGCTTGGTGGAGTGAGCGCGCGCCCGTTCTCTGCGGCGGCGGAACAGCACGCGTACCCGTCCCGCCCGAGTCCGTCTGGCTGGTGGCCATTCCCGGGATTGGGACACCCGCCGTCACACTGCTGCGGCCACAGGATCCGGACTTCGGGACCCTGAGCAAATCCGCCAAGGACTTCTGGAGCAAGGTCGTTCTGGTCAGCCTGACTGGGCTCCCCCACGCCACCCTGTGGAAGCGCTACCGGGAAGCTGCCCTGAGCCAGTTCCCGCGAGGGGGATTCACCCGTGTTTGACCCGGATCTCTTCATCTCCTGGATGGCGGAACAGGGCAACGGATCCCTTGCCGCGCTCATCCGGGACGCGTCATGGGCCAGCGGCCGTGAGAGGAAGTCCGCCACCCGGTGGCTCAGCCGCATCGAGGCACTCGGCACCGTCACCATCGACTGGCGCAGCGGCCGGTGGAATACGAACCCTTGCGAGGTCACAGACCTGCCCGGAGGCATCCAGACCGCCCTGCTCGCCGGTGCCCGGCCCGCCGGCCCGGCGTTCTACCAAAAGCGGGGGGCGGTGGCCGTGCCGCAGCAGCCCGATGAATCCGGGATACCACTGCCCACCGTCTTGTGGCTGCAGTACACGGACCTGTCCGGCCTCCATGAGTTCGCCGCGTCCGCCGGTGCCATGGTCGCCCCGTGCGCGGCTGAGTCTGCGGCCCGGTCTCTCAGCGCTCTTGCCCCGGGGCCAGTGACGTCACCTCCGGCACACGACAGCCCAGCCGACCGGCTCGATCCCGCCACCGGCCAGTTCCGCCCCGTCGGCGTCCTGAGCCGCAGGCCCGAACCCGGCCTGTACCGATTCACGCAGTTCGGCCAGTTACACCGCTACGCGCTCCTGCGCGAGCCCGCGCGCCAGACGGCGCCTGGCCGCGCTCACACGTCCCCCGCGCTCCCAGAACAGACCTGGCACAGTGTCGACGACCGGAGGACGGGCATTCATCATGTCCTCCGTCCGTCAGCTTTCCCTCTGCGCTGGAGGGCCGATTCCAGAGCCGGGAATGCAGGGCGCAGCACCGTAGGACGCATGACTGTCGACCGCCGGGCCCCGCTGCCGCGGGCCCAGGAACGGGCAGCCGTCCTGTGCTCAGGGCTCGCGAGCCTGCGCACACCGGACTCGGAGCACTACGACGGAGTCCCCCTTTCCATCGCCGACCGCATTGCCCGCACTCTGCACCGCCGCTTGGAGACTGCATGAGCACCCCCCTGCCCGGCCTGGACGCCTTCACGACACACAAAGCACTGGTCGAGGCCTACCTGCGCTACTACGACACCGCCTTCCGGCTCCGGGATGACGCCCTCCAGGCCGAGCGCCGGGCCCTGCTCGACCGGCCCGGCGGGGTCTTCGCCGATCCCTTTGTCGAGCTCCGGCCGGAGTACGCCCTCACAGGGCACAGCATCGCCGAATCAGCCAAGGCTGCCGGAGCCCCTGCCGAGCTGGCGGAATTCGCTGAACGCGGGCTCTTCGAGAAGGGCATGAAGCTATACACCCACCAGGAACGGGCTCTGTCGGCCACCAGGGCAGCTGGGAAGAACGCGGTGATCACCGCGGGCACCGGATCCGGGAAAACCGAAGCATTTCTACTGCCCATCCTGGCTGATCTGCTGCACGAGTCACGGGATTGGAAAGGTGCCCCCGCCGTGGCCAGCCGGTGGTGGGAACAGGCCTCAGCGGACTACAGCCCGCAGCGGAAAGGCGAGACCGGACATCTTCCTGCTGTCCGGGCGATGATCCTCTACCCGATGAACGCGCTCGTCGATGACCAGCTCGTCAGGCTCCGGCGTGCCCTGGACAGCGATCCGGTCCGTGAGTGGCTTGACGAGCACCGTCAGGGCCACCGCTTCTACTTCGGGCGCTTCACTGGCAGCACCCCCGTGACCGGCCGTCCGGACCAGCGCTACGCCGTCGACGAGCTGCGAACCTACCTGAAGGCCACCGCCGCCCGCGGCGAGCGCGCCCGCAAGGCAGCCGAAGAGCGCGGCAACGAGGACATCCGCTACTTCGCCCCCCGCCTGGACGGCGCGGAGATGCCCAGCAGGTGGGACATGTACGACGCGTCCCCCGATATCCTGATCACCAACTACTCCATGCTCAACGTGATGCTCCAGCGCAGCCGCGACGAAGACTTCTTCCGAAGCACGGCACAGTGGCTGGACTCGCACAACGACGCCCGGTTCACCCTGGTACTGGACGAGCTCCACATGTACCGGGGCACGCAGGGCACCGAGACCGCCTATCTGATCCGCAATCTCGTTCACCGGCTCGGGCTGAGTCAGCGTCCCGAGAAGCTCCGTATCCTCGCCGCGTCCGCCTCCCTGGACGAGACGCGTGACACGGACCGCCGCTTCCTCCAGGAGTTCTTCGCCGCTGAAGAGAACTCCTTCCATTTCATTCCCGGTGAAGCCGCAGCGCGCGCCTGCGGTCCCGGGGACATTTCCGCGTCGGCTTCCACACTTGCGGGGTATGCCCGCGCTGAACCCGATCCGGCTGAGGGCACGCAGCTGCTCACCACGACCGGGGCGGCGGAGGCGCTCGCCAGCGCACTCGGCGCCGGATCGAGCGCGCCGTCTGCCCCCTCAATGGCCTCAGACGCCCTGGCCAGGAAGCTGTTCCCTGCCAGCAGCAGGGAGGAGGCCGGCCTGGCCCTGCACGGAACGGCAGCTGCCATCCGCGCCGCAGCCGAAGCCGGGGCCAGCGGTCTGCCCAAGATCCGCATCCACCTATTCTTCCGCAACGTCGCGGGCATGTGGGCCTGCTCCGACCGCCAGTGCCCCGAGGTGCCTGTCTCTTTCCGGCACGCCGAACGGTCCATCGGCAGGATCTACTCCGTCCCGCGCACGTCCTGCGACTGCGGCTCCCGTGTTCTGGAGCTGCTCTACTGCCAGTCCTGCGGCGAGGCGATGCTCGGCGGCTATGCGCCGCAGCGCGCCACCGGAGGCGGACTCTTCAGTTCTGTCCTGCTGCCCGACAGCCCCGACCTCTCCCGTATCCCCGACCAGATGGGCAAAGACCGCACGGCGGCGAACTACATCGTCTACTGGCCCTCCACTAGTCCCCAGCGGGCCGACGATGACGCTACGTGGAATGCAGACCACGGCAGTGTCACATTCGCCTTCCGGCGCAGCATCTACGATCCGGCCAGCGGAACCCTCCGCAACAGGGAGGCCGGGGCCACTGGCTGGAGCTTCCATGTGAGCACGCCTGCCGACAAGACGACCGGCAAGCCCAGACACGCGCTCTCCGCCTTCCCGCCCTTCCCCACGCGCAGCCCTTGCTGCGGAGCCGACTGGGAGCGCATCTATACCAAGCGCGGCGAGCGCCGGTCCATCACGGACGCCACACGGCTGACGTCGCCTGTACGGACGATGAGGACCGGCTTCGAGAAGATCAACCAGGTGCTGTCGGACGAGCTGGCTGAACAGTTCGCCGACCCTGCCGACCGCAAGCTGATCGTCTTCACCGACAGTCGGCAGGACGCTGCGAAACTCTCCGCCGGCATGGGCCTGCGCCATTACCAGGACCTCGTCCGGCTCCTTGCCCTGGACGAACTGGGCAAGTCCGCTGCCGCCGCCGAAGATGTGGCCATCGTGCGCAGTGCCCACGCACGGGGGCAGTCCGAGGAAAGTACCGCCGCGGCTGAGCGTCTCAGGGCACGGAGCAGGAGCGACCTGAACGAGCTGCGCGTGGCCCTGATGGACGGCGATGAAGCTGCTGCGGCCGCAGCGGAAGCACGGCTCTCATCTCCTCCGACGCTCGACTCCCTGGCCAGGGTGCACGTCAACACGCGTCTGCTCTCCCTGGGAGTTAACCCCGCTGGCCCGAAACCGAGTATGCAGCAGGTCGGAAACCTGGCCTGGCACGAGCTCTTCGACTGGGAGCAGCAGCCTCCTGCGCTCCGGGCAGGCACCTCAGAGGCTCAGAAGGCCGCCCTCAGCTCGGAGCACGGGCTCCTGGAGAACACCCTCGAAGCCCTCTTCTCCGGCGCTGGCCGCGACATCGAATCGCTGGGCCTGGGCGCGATCATCCCCGCCCCGGCCATGCCGGACCCCGACGGGCTTGGCCGCGCAAGCCTGCGGATCCTCGCCCAACTCCGCCGCTTCTCGGACCTCCGAGACCCCAGGGACAAGCCCCCGGCACAGCTCAAAGCGTTCTGGGCAGGCGTCGCCAAACACCAGGGCAGGCATCCAGACGACGTGCAGACTGCGGCCGAGGCCGCCTGGGGCAGCGGCACAGTGCGGGACTACCTCGTTGCCCCCCGGGCAGTAGCCGTACAGCCCTCTCCCGGCCACTCCTGGACGTGCCGCCACTGCGGCCGCCGCCACCTCACACCAAGTGCCGGAACCTGCACACGGTGCCACAGCGAGCTCCCCGCCCAGCCCCAGCAGGACGAGAACCCCGGGGCGAGCGACTACTACGCCTGGAAGGCCGCCAGCGGCCGCGCAGCCTTCCGCCTGAACTGCGCCGAGCTCACGGGCCAGACCGACCGCCTCGATGCGCAGTCCCGCCAGGCCCGCTTCCAGCAGGTCTTCCTCAGCGACCCGCCCGAAGTACCGCTCGTGGACGAGATCGATCTCCTGTCCGTTACCACCACCATGGAAGCCGGCGTCGATATCGGGCCGCTCTCCGCCGTCCTGATGGCCAACATGCCGCCCAGCCGCTTCAACTATCAGCAGCGGGTAGGACGCGCAGGCCGCCGGTCCTCTCCCGTTGCGGTAGCCCTCACTGTGTGCCGGGGACGCAGCCACGACGAGCACTACTTCGCGAACCCGTCATCGATCACCAATGACCCCACGCCGCCGCCCTATCTCACCCTCGAACGTCCGGAAATCTTCGAACGGGCCCTGGCCGCCGAGGTTCTGCGCCTCGCGTTCCGCGACCTCGAGGATCACGGCGGCTCAGGAAGCGTGCACGGCGAGTTCGGCACAGCCCGGGACTGGGCTGGCGCCCTTCCCGCTGTACGGAAGTGGCTCGACCAGAACGGCAGTGCTCTGGCCGCAACGGCGCAAGCCCTGAGCGCCTTTACCCCACTGCAACCGACCGACATCTTCAGCAGCCGGTGGCAGAAGAACCTGCTGCAGCGCATCACAGAAGTGGCTGGCGAGCCCACGGGTGCTGAGGAGCTCAGCGAGCGGCTCGCGCATGCGGGCGTGCTGCCCATGTTCGGCTTTCCCACCCGTGTCAGGCAGCTCTACCTGGAAGTCCCTCGCAGGAGGTTTCCCTGGCCGCCCGGGGAGACTATCGACCGCGACATCGCCATGTCCCTTTCACAGTTCGCCCCCGGCGGCGAAGTCGTTAAGGACGGCAAGGTGTTCACCGTCACCGGCATCACCGAGTTCGAACCCACGCCCGGGCGCCCGAAGCCTGTCGCGGACCCACTGGAGCACCCCCGGGCCGTGGGGCTGTGTCGGCTCTGCAACCACATCGAGAGAACGCCGTCCAGCGAGGGGCCCTGCCCGGTCTGCAAGGCCGACAACTACAGTGTCGTCGACATGCGCGAACCCGCAGGCTTCCGCGCGAGCGAGCCGCGCGACTTCGACGGAGTCTTCGCCTGGACTCCGAACACTGTCTCGTCCCGGGCCGCCGCAGACCTCTCAACCCTCCGTTTCACTTCCTGGGAAGAGGCGCACGTCTACTCCGGACCCGGCGACCGGTACATCATCAACGACAACAACGGTGACCTGTTCTCACTGCGCCGTGCATCTGGTGACTGGGGCGGATACATCGACGCCGGTGCCGCAGTCCCCGGTTATGGCGACCAGGTGCAGGTGGCCCTCGGGGCCGTCCTGCCCACGGACTTCTTCTTCCTCGGCCCCGCTTCCGCTGTCGACGAGGCTCAGGGCTACCGGCTGAACCTCAGCCCTGCTCCTCCCGCTTACGGGAGCGACATCAGCCACGGCCGACGGGCCGCCTGGTACTCGCTGGCATTCCTGCTGCGCAGCGCGGGCGCCCAGTTTCTCGACGTCGGCAGGCAGGAGCTCCTCGCCGGGATCCACCCCGGACCGCACCCGGATGGTCATGTCGCCTACGCCTTCCTGGCCGATTCGCTGGAAAACGGCGCAGGCTTCAGCACCCACCTGGGCAGCCCTCAGGTCATTGCCGACTACATGCAGGCTGCCCATACCTACCTGGACACACTCAGGCAGACCGAACACGCTGCCATCTGCACCTCCTCGTGCCCCCGGTGTCTGCGTGACTACTCCAACATGGCCTACCACCCCCTGCTCGACTGGCGGCTGGCCGGCGACCTGCTGACCGTCATCTCCGGCGGCCTCGCCAGCACCTCTGCCGACCGCGCCCGCCGGTCCCTGACCGGCCTCCAGAAGATGTTCAGGGGCACCCTCCTCGACGGGGACCTGCCCGGGATGGTTTTCGAGTCCAGGGGACTTCGCCACGCTGTGATCGCGAAGCATCCGCTTCACATGTGCGAAGCAGAGTTGGTGAGCGGCGACCTTCAGCCTGCCCTGGAGGCTGCACTCTCGTTCACTCAAGACGCAAACCGAATTGTCGTTGCCGACTGGTTCACATTGGAGAAGAGCCCTATGCAGATCATCGAACAGCTTCAGGCTCTCTGAAACACGGCTGCTCCACGCACCCGCCCAACGACCACCAACAAAAAGGCCGTTCCCACCATTCGGTGGGAACGGCTGGCCTTCGAAAAGAAAGTCGGAGCGACAGGATTTGAACCTGGCCTACGGCTTCGGGAACGCCTGGCGGAGCCAGTTCCGGACCCCGTCGACGGTGCTGTAGCCGTGCTGCCGCAGGGCATCGATGATGTCTCGGCCGCAGACGAGCGCTATCGGGTGTCCGTCCTCGCGAACTTCCTCTTGCACCTGCTTGTGGAAGTATGAGGTCGTAACGAAGACCCCAAAGTTGCGGTGCCGCAGCCGCGAGATGAGGCGGGAGACGTCGCGGACGCCTACGGCGGTGGTCTCCGAATAGCACTTGGCTTCGAGGGCGAAGTCGATGGCGATGCGGTCGGCGAGGGGGCCGAGGATGTACTCGCCGACAGCATCGCGTCCTCCGTCGCGGCTTGGCCGGGTCACGTCGCACCGCCCCGTGGCCGGTGCGATCAGCCTCCACACAGCGACCGCACACGACTCGAAACCATACGGGTTGCCCTGGAAGTGCTCCCGTACGGCGCCGAGCATCGCTGCGCCCTGGACGTCGTCCGGCAGCTGCTGGGCCTTAGACCGGATAATGCTGGTGGCCGGCGCCAGGAGGGGCGTGTATGTGCGGGTCTCCACCCACTTCTTCCAGGCGGGCGGACAGTCCCCGTCGAGGGGATTGCCGCCGCTGAGCACGTGCCGGAGCCACAACCGCGGGACCCGCGCGTGGTCCAGCACGGTGAAGCGAGCGCGGTAGTTCTGGAACCGTCGGCCGCCTGACGTCCGCCACACCGCTGCCAGCTCGTCGTCGGGCGCCATGGTCGGTCCGCCGGGGACCAGCAGCCCCCGGAACCGGACGTCCCGCCCGGTGGCAGCGGCCTTCTCGAACAGGAGAACCGGCGGGACCTGCTGCGCCCGCTCCTCCGCAGTTCCGTGCGAGGCGGAGAACGCGTCGCGGAGCAACAAATTCCCCTGCCGGGGGGTGTCGTGAAGCTCCTTGCCTGGGGTGCGGTTGTCCCCGTAGTACGTGAAGGTCCCGGTCTCCTGGTCGAGGTGGTCGGGCCAGTCAATCTCGCCGCCGGTGGTGTAGAGGACGGAGAGACGGACGGTGCCCTTGGCAGGCCACCCGCAGTGGCGGAACCCGCCCTGGTTGCCAACCCCGGGCACCAGCTTCGCGATCGGATCGTCCCCAGCGTTCCTGTTCGGACCGCCGGCATAGAGGGCGTCAACGACAAGATCAGAGGAACTAAGGTCGGAGAAGGCGACACGCGGCTCGGCCGCGGCGGACACAGTCATGCCTGAAGGTCTATCACCGCACCCGGACATCGCGGGCAGCGCTCCAGCACGCACCGTGCGGCGTTCAACCACGATTTGCCCAGGAAGCAACTCGGGGGTTCTGGGGCTGGTCGCGTCAACTGAGCCGGGACCGCTGTCAGTCCAGCCCTCTATGATCGCCGGCATGGCCTCCACCGATCACGCTGGCTCCAGCACCAGGAACCCCATCACCGTCATGGACCTCTTCGCGGGCTGCGGCGGTCTGACTGCCGGGTTCCACTCCTACTCCGAGGGCCATCCGTCGCCAGCACGCTTCGAGTCGATCGCCGCAGTCGAGTTCGACGGTGCAGCCGCCGCCACCTACGCGGTCAACCACCCAAGCGCGCGTGTCTACGCTTGCGATATCCGCGACTTCGACCCGGCTCCCTACGCCGACCAGGCAGACGTGATCGCAGGCGGCCCTCCCTGCCAGGGCTTTTCCAGCCTGGGCAAACAGCATGCTGACGACCCGCGCAACGAGATGTGGCGCGAGTACATGCGGACGGTAGAGATCGTGCGCCCAAAGATCTTCGTTCTGGAGAATGTCGACCGCTTCCTGGTCTCTGCGGAGTTCGCCCAGCTTCAGGAAGCCGCCGCACCCGGCGGGGCTCTCGCCGACTACCAGCTTGCGACGAAGATCGTGAACTCCGCTGACTACGGTGTCCCCCAAGCCCGTAAGCGTGTCATCGTCATCGGCACCCGCAAGGACATCCCGCAGCTGCTGCACCCGGCGCCGACCCACGCGAAGTCTGTGAAGCTGCAGGAGGCCACGCTCTTCAGCGCCGAGGAGGACACTGGGCGACTCCCGTGGGTCAGCGTGGCGGGCATATTCGAGCGCTCCGCCCGGCTGGAAATCACCGGAACCGACCTGCCGCCGCTCAGCTGCGCTCCTCTCGGGCGCCAGGTTCCCGGCGCCTTCCGGACTACCGACCTTCACATCGGGCGTACACCCAAGCCTCTCTCGCTCGCCCGGTACGCAGCTATCCCAGTAGGCGGCAACCGCCGGAATCTGCAAGGAAAGTACGCCCTCATACACGGTCATGAGGTCTACCTCTCAACTGAAAGCTGGGACCGCCACACCTCCGGAACGGGTGACGTGATGGGACGGCTGTACCCGGACCGGCCTGCCGTCACCATCCGCACCGAGTTCTTCAAGCCGGAGAAGGGCCGCTACCTCCACCCGACGAGGCATCGTCCGATCACCCATTACGAGGCAGCTCTCATCCAAGGGTTCCCCGACACGTACAAGTGGTGCGGCACCAAGATCGAGATCGCCCGCCAGATCGGGAACGCTGTCCCGGTCGGCCTTGGCAGGGCACTCGCGCAAGCCATCCACGCACACCTGCTAGCGCGCTGATCACTGTCTGCGATCAAGAGGGGGCGCTGAGGGAGTGCCACTAGTACCGCCTCCCCCTGCGGGTGGGAGTGTGCTCACCGCGCACCAATCAGAGTGCGACCGGTATGGGGCGGCTTGGCTTTGCCGCACTGATCGTCAGCCTCTATCAGGCGTCAGCACCCCGCGGTAGCAAGGCTTCCAAACCCCCAGCCTCCTTCGAGGGGCGGCACAGCGCACCGGCGAAGCCCCCAAGCGCCTCAAGCCATCACGGCTCAATCGCAGGTTTCTGCTTGCATGCAGATCGAAGTAACACAAGGATTCCAAACGCACCGGATCGAGGCCGACTCAGTCGGCCTGCCGATCGGCGAGAGTTCCTCGTCAATCGATGACGCACCTTCGGAAGAGATGAGTTGATGTGCCGCCGACCGACCCACTGTTCGCCCTCTCTCCTTCTGGGCCCGCCGCTGACACGGAGCTGACCCGCGTTCGCGAGGCAATCCTGGCGGCGGACCCGCACGGTGGGATCTTCGCTGCGGCCCTTCGCCGCACGTTCGACATGCTGCTCGACGGCCAGCACACGGGCCGGTTTCGCTGGGAGGACCTCCACAAGACCGAGAAGACGCACGCCGGCACCCTCGTGGAGATCAACCTCCAGCGCGCCTTCGACTTCGCTGACGGCGACAAGATGGACTACTCGATCGACGGCATCGACGTGGACTGCAAGTATTCCCAGGACCTGGGCCGCTGGATGATCCCGCCGGAGGCGATGGGACACCTGTGCCTCGGAGTGTGGGCAAGTGATGACGCCGGGCTATGGTCAGCTGGACTGTTCCGGGTCGCCGAGGAAGTACTTACGAAGAAGGAAGGAAACCGGGACGGCAAGCGGTCTCTCACCGCCGCTGCCCGCAAGACGGCCGTTCACTGGCTGTTCGAGGATGCACCGCTCCCCGAGAATATTCTGCTGCGTTTGTCTGAGAAGGACATCGCCGCAATCTTCGCGTCACGGTATGGCACCCAGCGGGTGCATGAGCTGTTCCGGCGCACGCAGGGCCGTATTGTCTCCCGCGGCGTAGTCGCCACGGTCGCGCAGCAGGACGACTTCATGAAGCGCATCCGGTACAACGGCGGCTCCCGCTCGGCACTCCGACCGGAGGGAATCGTGATTCTCGGGCAGTACGGGAACCACCAGGCGGTGGCCAGGCGCCTCGGCCTGCCGGTGCCGGGTGCCGGCGAGTCTGTGAGCGTCCGCCTGGCACCCTGGACTCTAGAGCATGCGGACGCACGGTGGGCGGAACTGGAGGGCGTCAAGTGGGTGGTAGCGCGGGAAAACGACCCGGTCGTCGAGGCTCCGCTGCTGCCGGAGCCGAGGGAGCGGTAGGGGTGGATGCTGCCGCGTGGGTTGCGCCGGAAGGATCATGGGCCTCTTCAGCTGGCAGGCGCCGCAACATGCAAGCGATCCGGAGCCGGGACACGTCCCCCGAGCTTGCGCTGCGTTCCCTTGTCCATGCGGAGGGGCTCCGGTACCGGGTGGCGGCAAAGCCGCTGCCCGGTATGCGGCGGACGGCTGATCTCCTGTTCCGTCCCACACGGTTGGCCGTCTTCGTCGACGGGTGCTTCTGGCACGGGTGCCCCGTCCACTTCGTACCGCCGAAGACCAATCCGGACTACTGGAACGAGAAGATTGACCGGAACGTCCAACGGGACCGGGACACCGACATGAAGCTGACCGAGGCCGGCTGGCTGGTGCTCCGTTTCTGGGAGCACCAGCTGCCAGCCGAGTGCGCGGCTCTGGTCGTTGACACTGTCCGTCGGCGTCGTTCGGAGACCGTACGGAGGACGTGAGCGCTTACCGGCTGTAGCTCGCGCGGCGGGCAGGTCATGTGGCAAGCGTCGGCTCGATAGCCAGTTCAGAATTCCCCGTGGTCCAGAAGATGCTGGATCGCGTCGGATTCGCGGCGCAGAACGATCCGGCCGTCGCCGTCGCAGTAGGCGAGCAACCGAGCGCCCGGATCAAGGCCGGCTTCCGCAAGCAGGCCGAGGGGCAATACCACTCGGCCGTCACTGTCGATGGCCACTTCGGCGGGCTCTCTGATCACACGGCCGAGTCTGCCACCCGGGCTCTCGGCGCCGCTGTTCCCTGCGGGTGTCCGAGTGCCCGGGATGTGCGGACGCGGGTACCTGCCGTTGTGACGCGGCGGCAGGAGGTTACGGCAGTCAGGAAGCCAGGGCCCTTGCCCAGAGAACCGCCCGCGGGCTGAGGCCCGCGGGCGGTGTCAGTCAATCGTGCTCAGCTGATCTTGGCCTTGTTGGCCTTGAAGAGCTCATGTCGCTGATGGCCCTCTTGTCCGACGAAGGCCTTGAAGTCGCGGAGCAGATAGGCCATGGCGCCGTCCTGACCGGCCTCTGTCTCTTCGATATGGAAGTCGCGGCCGAGGTGAGAGAGGCGTCGCTCGATGTCGTGCATGCCCATGACGACGCCCGTCTTGTCCAGTGCGGCGACGATCTGCTCTGCGGTCATAGCTTCGCTCTTGCCGCGGAGGAGCCGGTACACCGGGTCATGGGTGGTCTCTACCCGCTCACGGGGGGTGCCCTCCTTCCGGAGAGCCTTTGCGATGGAGAGCCCGACCGCCTTGGCGACCGGCGGCGGGAAGGCGTTGCCGATCTGGCGGTATCCGGTGGTCTTCGCTCCAGCGAACTGCCAGTCGTCGGTAAAGCCCTGGATCCGTGCCGCCATCTGGCTGGTCAGCTTCGGACCACCCCTGACTTCGCCCTTCTTGCTCACTGCCGGCTTGAAGTCCGGCCGCGGCGCCTCGTTGGCAATGCCCCAGGCGTCGACCCCCATCGCCTCCCAGGCAGCCTTGGCTCGGGAGGGACCAAGGTCTGCCCCTCCGTGCTTCTTGGAACCGCCGACGATGGTGGGTGCAATGCTGTCGGCCCTGGCAGCCCATGCCTCGGCACCGCCCCAGCCATTGGCCGCCATAAGGTCCTTCAAGGTCTCGCCGACGGTGGGCGCAGGTCCGTCCTGAGGTTCCGGCCAGTGGAAGTAGTCGGCGTACTCATCCTGAAGTGCCACCAGGACAAACCTGGGCCGGAGCTGCGGCACCCCGAACTGGGATGCCTGGAGGAGCCGCCACTCGCCCACGTAACCGAAGTCGCGAAGCGTGTCCAGAACGTGCTGCCGGTAAGCGGAGAAGCGGTTGGCACTGAGACCTCGCACGTTCTCCAGCATCAGCGCCTTGGGCTTGATACGGCCGGCGAGCTGGACTGCCCATGCGAATAGATCTCGCTCGTCCGTGGCACCAAGCTGCTTTCCCGCAATAGTGAATGGGGGGCAGGGCACACCGCCAGCCAGTAGCGAGACCCCGTCGTACTCCTCGGGATCCCAGACCGACTCGTCCGCGACATCACCCTCCGCAACCTTCCACTCCGGACGGTTGAGCTTGAGGGTCTTGCACGCGTTGGGGTCGAGCTCAACAGCGAGCCTGTGCTGGAATCCTGCCTGTTCGAGGCCGAGGGCCTGCCCCCCTGCTCCTGCGCAGATCTCGACAACCTCAAGGGCAGACATTCTTCCTCCGTACGACGCGCGCCGAGCCTGCGGGACGGGAGGCGCCAGGCGTCGAGCTGAGAACAGCCATAATATCGAACAAACTAGCTACCTCCCTTCGGGTGTGATCTTGCCGCTCCATCCCCCAGCCCAAGCCTCACCTGCGGGGCACGCCGGGGACAAGCGACCCAGTGGATCGGCCAGTGTAGTTGGGGGCGCTGACATACCGGCCGACGTTGCCCGAATCCTGCCCCGCCCCTGCACAACGCGCCGATGTGAACGAGGACACGCGTGCCGTTCTCCTCGCACTGACCCGGCGAGCTGGAGACCGGCGGCGGGAAGGGCCGGGACATCAACCTGATGCGCCGTGCCCGGAGCTGCTCCCTGTGGGGGACCTGGGCCTATCCTGCGGCAGCACGGCCGCGGACCGACCTGAACTCGCAGGCCGTACCTGCGTCCGCCACGACAAATGAGGAGGGTTTGCGGGTCTCCCGCAGCTGATCGGTCCACCTGGAGACATCACCCAGGGTAACCCGTGACACACGAGAGCGAGTCCTAGCAGGGCAGGGACACGCTTTGGGCGATGCTGCGATGCCTAACGCGGGTGTTATCGCTGACACCGACGATGAACTGGCAGTACGGAGGCGCGCCCCTCCCATGGTGTCGGCTCCGCTACTTGCAAGGCTTGGGCCCACCACCTACGACCGTTGCCGCGACGACAAGCGCAATGCCCCGATCCGGCTTTCCGCCGACTCAAGCATTCCGGCTCCGCAGACCGCCGTATCAGGCTGCCGTCACCGCTGGCACAGTCCGCGGCTGGGGCAGGCCGAATGCCGCCGCAACCACGTGTGCGGCCAGCAGGGGTGGCACAGCGTTGCCGGCCTGCTCATACTGCTTCGTCTGGGTTCCCTGCCACGGGTAGTCCCCGGGGAAGGACTGCAGCAGGCCCGCCTCGTGAACGGTGATGCGCGCTGTGTCCGAGGCCGCATCGCGGCTCTTCCAGCATCCTCGGCTGCGGGAATCGGCAAGAGCGCGGCGGGCCTGGGTTGGAAAGGGCTCGGCACCGCCGGTCTTGCCGCCGCCGGCGGTGACGGTGGGCGCAGGCCGGTCGGTGGCGCCCCAGCCGATGCCTTCCGCCATGGAGACCCAACAAGCCCGGGACTCGCCGAAGAGGTTGCCATCCTCGCCGTGCTCGGTGTGCGTGGGCTCGGGAGGCTGGGCGGTACGCATGCGCGAGGCGATGAGGATTGCGCGGCGTCGGCTCTGCGGAACGCCGAAGTCGGCGGCGTTCAGGTTGCCGCACCAGGTGCTGTAGCCCCATCCACGGAGCACCTCGGCGTAGTGGCGGAACAGCGGGAGGGCATCAGGGACCTCCTCCATGACAGCGTCCTCCGGCCGCAAGGCATGGAAGTAACGCATCGGCTCGGCGGCGAGCAGGGAGCGGGGGTCCTGGCACGCAGCAAGGAGCTGCGGCCGGGTGTCCCGGTCTCTGGCGAGGTCATCGATCGCCTGATGGACCAGCGGCTGGTCCCGGAGCCCCAGTTGCTTACCCGCCCGGGACCAGGCCTGGCACGGCGGAGATGCGATGAAGCGGCGGATGCGACCGGCCATGGGCGCCGTGGCGATCTGGGCCACGTCCGCACGAACAGTCGGATGCCCGGCGGCGACCCGCGTCCGGCAGGCTGCAGCATCCCACTCGATCCCGATGTCAGTAATCCCGTGGTGGGCGCGCAGACCCTCCGACCAGCCACCGGGCCCAGCGAACAGGTCCAGGGTGTCAGGAGCGGCGGGGGCAGGCATCAGGTCTCCGGGGCAGATGGGAACAGTGAACGTGGCTCGGTCAGGTACGGCAAGCTGCGTCCTGCCCGACTGGCGCAGACAGCAGCCGACCAGCCCACACGACCATACAGGCGTAGACCGCCGAACCGGCTGCTGAGACGGGCACGGCTCCGTGAGGGCCCTGTTGCCGCGGCGCCGACGTAATCCAGCTGCCACGGTTGGATCGAGCCCGACACGAGGCGATGCGATATCACCAGGTCGCCCGCGGCGGCAGATGCCCCCGGCCAATCGGGCACAACTGCAGAACACACCTTGCAGCACACGGCTACCGGCACCCATAGCGCCCAACGCCCGGCGAGCGCGCAAACTTCACCCTTTCAAGTTCATAGCGGTCCGCCCGAATTTTCCACAGCGCGCGGCTAGACAGCTAGGTCTAGCGGAAGGTCGCTGATGTCACGGAGACGGTTTCCCGCAACCAAAGTGTGCAGCATTGTGCTCGCCTCGTCGTTGCACGTTTTCTCTACTGCCCTGATCAGTTCCGGGAGGGCAAAATGGTAGACCGTATCGATGTCGCCAGTTCCCAGGGCAAGAGATGCGAGCCTGGCGGGCGACGGTTCCCCTGTGACGACCGCGATGTGCGGCGTGCGCCCCTTGCGATTCCGGATGACGTTCAAGGCCTCTGAGCGCGCGTTCTGGGCACGGTCGCTACGCAACGTCCACTTGCACGATACTATCGCGTGAACGATGGAACGCTCCTGATTGGCGCTCCTAATGACAGCATACTGGCCAGATTCCGCGTCTACGAGTTCGCGCTCCCGGTTGATCGTCGCGTCCGACTCAGGCTTTCGCAGCACCAGAATATCTGGGCTGATCTCATAAGAGTTTCCCAGGACCGAAGCCAGAGTCCGGTCTTGCTCAATGGCAGTCGCAAGGGAAGCCAAGTGAGTAAATGGCTCATACTTCGAGATCTGGTATCCGGCGCGCGAGCCTCCGACATTCTCGACAATCCAGCCACCCGGGCGGAGCGACTGGAACATCGGGAAGGTCTCCACCAGGAAGGCTTCCACAGCCTCTTCGAACTGCTTACCAGCTCGCTGGCCCTTGAGCTTCTCCTGAATAATCTCGGCGCCAAGATCCTGCGCAATATTGAACGCAATAGACCTACTAGTATTCTGGCTGCCGTCAGCATTCGAAGCCACGCCATCATGCGACAGAGAAAGAGTGCTCCTGCCAATGAGATTCTTGTGAAAGTTCACCCTTGCTTCGGTAAGTACCGCTGCCATGCGAGCCCCGCCTAGATCGTCCGGTTTGAGTTAGCCTGTCACTTTTGCGAAGAGAGGGATGTACAGCCGCGTGCAGTACACGAAAAGCGGGCACTCGCCTCCATAGGCATACCGATGAGTATCGCCGGCCTGCGTCATCAGGGAGGCATCAATGGGTTCCACCGACAGCCGCCTTGCCGGTTCGCTATCAGCAGCCCTCTATACGGCCGCTACCGCACCCCTGCGCGAGCGCACGGAGGGAGGGAGGGAGGACCAAGGACTGCATACAGGAAGGTCACGGACTGGACCTGCCGGCGCACCGGGTCCAGGACGGAACGCCCTGCCCTGTCGGCAACGGTTGAAATGAGGGCCACGGACAATGGATCAGAAGAGGGCCGATCGGCGGTCTCGTGATCATCCGGGCTTCAGCAGTGCCGGAGTCACGAGGAAGCGAGGGTGATTCGCGCGGAGAACAGGACTGAGATCCGCCGGTTGCGCCGGGGCGAGGGCCTGTTGACCCGGACGGTGGCCCGTAAGCTGGGAATCTCCCGGGCGACCGTTCTGCAGGCTCTGGCCTCGGATGGCCGCCGAAGTGCGGCGGGTATCGAAGGGCTCAGCGGTGGACTCGGTCGAGCCGACGGTCCCCGCCAGCCCACTCTCAGCCTCACCACGTAGCACTCCCCGCTCCGTGCACCCTGAGATCCCCAAGGCGCCCTTGATCCACCGCAGTTGAGGACGAGCCTCATGCGGATCTCGCACGCCTCTCGCCAGACACCAAGCTTGTTCTCGTCGCCTACGCCTGCTCGCTGGCTGACGATGTGGTCCGCCTGGAATGGGGATCTGCGAAGCTTCGCCGCGAAGATCGATCACTGATCTGGCACCGCCATGACCCCTTGCCTATCCCGCGACAGCGCTGACGTGAGACCTCCTAGTAGTGCTTTGTTAGGTGGTGTCGTAGGTCTGCCATGGGGTGGGTTGTCGGCAGGTGGGGCAGGTGCCGGTCCAGGTGGCGACGAGGTGTTGGAGGAGGTCCAGGGCCTGGCCGAAGGTCAGGCCCTGGACAGGACTTTTGGGAGGGTGCGCTGTTCGGTGAGGAACAGGTGGGCGGCGCTGACGAGGGTGACGTGGCGGTGCCAGCCGATCCAGGAGCGGCCTTCGAAGTGGTCCAGGCCGAGTCGGGTCTTCAGCTCGCGGTAGTCGTGTTCGATCCGCCAGCGTGACTTCGCGAGTCGGACGAGGTCCTTGGCGGGGATGTCGGCGGGCAGGTTCGAGATCCAGTACTTGACCGGCTCCGCCTCGCCTTCCGGCCACTGGGCGATCAGCCAGGTGAGCGGGATGGTGCCGTCGTCGGCGGGCTTGGGGCGCCGTCCGGCGAGCCGGACGCGCAGGAGGACGAAGTGCGCACTCATCGCGGCTTTGGATCCCTTGCGCCAGGTCACGCTGCGTCCGGCCCGGCGTCCGGCGGCCAGCACGTGCTCGCGCAGCGGAAGCGGGCGGGTGCGGTAGCGCGGCAGTGGCCGCGGGCCCAGGCCCCCGTAGGGCGGCCGATACGGTTCGGCGTCCTCCCGGTGGGCGGTCATCTCGCCCTTCGCCTGCAGCACGTAGGCCAGGCGGCGGTCCTCCAGACCGTGGCGGAAGTCGGCGTTCGCCCCGTAGGCGGCGTCCGCGACCAGCACGGCGGGCCGCAGCCCGGTGGAGGCGAGTTCGTCGAGCATCTCCAGGGCCAGCTGCCATTTCGGCCGGTGGCGGGCGTCCGCGGGGATCCGGCAGGCCGCCCTGCGTGCGGCCGCCTCGGGCCCGTCCCAGGACTCCGGCAGGAACAGCCGCCAGGACAGCGGGCAGGAAGCGGTGTCGGAGAGCGCGTGGACACTGACGCCGATCTGGCAGTTGCCGACCTTGCCCAGGGCTTGTATTTCAATTACTGCTTGCTCTGGTGGAGTTGGTGGGATGGTGGACCATGCCTGTGCGTCCGCCCATCACCGCGTTACGGGCCAAGT
>NZ_JBHXKE010000103.1:0-32034 GCF_042722765.1 Kitasatospora sp. NPDC058406 | reverse complement strand
CGCCGACGGGGCGCCGGAGGGCGTGAGCGGCGTGCTCGGAGCGGCGGCGCCCGGGGCGGCCGAGCCGGTCGGGGCGCCACTCTGGGGGGCGGTCGCGGTCGGGGTGGGCGTCGGGCAGCCCGGGGCGGTGGCCGTCGGCGTCGCGGTGGCCGAGGGCGTCGCCGACGCCGGGGCGCTCGGCGCGGTGCCGGCCGTCGGCGTGCCCGAGGGGGCGTCCGTCGGTGTGGCGCAGGCGGTGGGCGTGCCGGTCGGGGTCGTCGTCGGCGTGGCCGTCGGCGTCGCGGTGGGCGTGCCGGTCGGCTCGGCGGTCGCCGTCGGGCTCGCGCTGCCGGACGGGCTCGCGGTCGCGGAGGGCGTCCCCGACGGCGTGGTGGTCGGCCCGGTCGAGGGGGACGCGGAGGGCGACGCCGAATCCGACGGGGTCGCACCGGTCGACGGCGACGTGGACGGCGTCCCCGAGGGCGAGGTCGACGGTGAGGTCGACGGTGCGCCGGAGGGCGTCGTCGAGGTGGACGGAACGGCGGGAGTGCCGGGCGTGGTGGACGGCTGCGGCACCCCCGACGGCTGCGTACCGGTCGGGATGCCGGGGATGACGGGGATGACGGGAGCCGGCGGGGTCGGCAGGGTGAGCGGAGCGAACGGGCCGTTCGGGGCGGTGCGGCCCGGGGTGGTGACCGGGCTCCCGGTGCTGAAGTGGGCCATCCAGTTCCGGACCGTGCGCAGGTACTCGGCCGAGTGGTTGTAGCCGAGGACGGCCCGGTCCAGCTGGGCCGGGTCGGACAGGTCGCGGCCGCCCGCGCACAGGTAGCGGCCGGCGGCCTCGGCGGCGTCGAAGACGTTGTTCGGATCGGCCTTGCCGTCGGCGTTGGCGTCGACGCCCCAGGAAGCCCAGGTGGAGGGGATGAACTGCATCGGACCGACGGCGCGGTCCCACACGCCGTCACCGTCGAAGCGGCCACCGTCGGTGTCGGATATCGCCGCGAAGCCGGCACCGTTCAGCGCCGGGCCGAGGATCGGCCGGTACGTCGTCCCGGCGGCGTCCACCGCACCCCGGCCGGCCTGGCCGGACTCGACCTCGCCGATCGCGGCCAGCAGCTGCCACGGCAGGTGGCAGGCGGGCGAGCGCAGCGCCAGGGCGGCCTCCGCCTTGCGGTAGGCGGCGAAGACCGTCTCCGGCAGGGCGGGCCCGTTGCGCAGCGGGTCGGCGAAGGGCGAGCCGACCGGAGCGGTGGGCGGCTGGGTCAGCGGGACGGTACCGCCGCCGTCGACCGGGGCGGCCCCGGCGAGAGCGGGCCCGCCGGACACGCCGGGGCCGAACGGCGAGGTGGTGCCGGGGTCCACGGCCGCGGAGCCGGTCCCGGTGGCCGTCGGGCCGAGGGTCCGGTCGGCGGGGGCCGGAAGCGCGTCGGCGGATGCCACGGGGGCGAGGCCGAGGCCGGTGAACTGGGCGCCGGTCAGGGCGGCGAGGGCCGTGAAGACCGCTGCCGTTCCGGCCATCCGGCTGCCGAGCCGCAGCCGGCGGACGCCCCGGGGGCCCGCGGCCCGGCGGCTCGCGGTCTCCCTGACCACGATCTCCCTGACCACGGCCTGCCGTGGCCCCTCGGATGTCCCGTCGCCGTTCCTGGTCGCCATGCTGTGCCCCTCCCGTCACCGTCCGGCCCCTGGGGAACGGACGGGGTGTCACCATCGTGCCTGCCGGTGCCTGACCGAGCTCGTTTCCCGAACGATTAGTATCACGACGATCCGACAGGCCCCGGATGGCCGGGAGCGGTCCCGGGCGCCACCGTTCGATGAACGGGCCGTGGACGGACTCGACCGGACACGGTCAGGACGGCCGGCGCGGCGCCGACCCCGGGCGGGCCCCGGGCCACGGGCAGGACGTCAGAGCTCGACGAGCGTCCCGTCCTCGGCGACGCCCGCACCCGCCGCGGCCAGCACGGGGGCCAGTGCGACCGCCTCGGGCGAGCCCCGGTGGGCGAGCGGGTTGGTGTTGTTGAGGTGGGTGTAGAGGTAGCGCGGCCCCGGGTGACGGGCCAGGTGGGGGAGCGAGTCCTCGACGGCGAGGTGGCCCATCCCGCGCGAGGTGCGCGCGCCGCCGGTCCGTTCGGCGAGCTCGTCGTCGGTGGCGAAGGTGCCGTCCAGGATCACCAGGTCGGCGCCGGACACCGCCCGGTCCAGGGCGGGCGTCCAGGCGGCGACCCCGGGTGCGTAGACCGCGCGGGCGCGGCCGGCGGTGTCGCTGAAGCGGTAGCCGATCACCCAGTCCGTCCGGTCCGCTCCCGCCGCCGTGCCCGCCCCGCCCGGGGCCGTCCCGCTCCCGCGGGCGGTACGTCGCTCGCCGGGCGGGCCGGCGGCGGCGTACCGGGGGCGTTTGCCGCCGAGGGCCAGCGGCTCGGCGAGCAGGCCGCCGGCCAGTTCGACGGCGGTGCCCGGTGTGACGGTGTGCCAGTGCGTCTTGGCGTAGGGGGCGATCAGCGGGCCGACCGGGAACGCCTCGTGCAGGGCGGCGCGGACCGGCTCCGTGGCGTGCACCGACAGCTCTGCGGCCTCGCGCAGGGTCACCAGGCCGAGGGTGTGGTCGAGCTCGCCGCTGGTGAGCAGCACACCGCGCAGCGGGGTGGCGCGGGTGCCGGGCGCGGGTGCCAGTTCGGGCGTGGCGAGCAGCTGGGAGCGGAGGTCGGGGGAGGCGTTGACCAGGTACCAGGCGGCGCCGTCGGCGCTGACGGCCAGGCAGTCCTGGCTGCGGACGGCGCCGGTGCGGCGGGCGGTGGCGCAGCCGTCGCAGCCGCAGTTCCACTGGGGCAGGCCGCCGCCGGCGGCGGTGCCGAGGATCCGGATCTTCAGCGGGTGCTCCCTCAGGACGGGCCCGGCACGGCGGGCGCGGCCGGCCCGGCGGTGACGCTCGTGGCAGTGCCGGGCGTGCCGAGTGTGACGGGCGCGGCGGGCGTGGCGGTGAACCGGCGCGGCACCGGCGTCGGGCCGTCGGCCGGCGCGGGCGAGTGGACCAGCTGGTGGTGCGGGGAGAGCCGGCACGCCGGATCGGTGGCGGCCGCGTCGCCGGTGAACTGGAAGGCCTGGCAGCGGCAGCCGCCGTGGTCGACCTCGCGCAGCGCGCAGCTCCGGCAGGGCTCGGGCATCCAGGCGGTGCCCCGGAAGCGGTTGAAGGCGGGGGAGTCGTGCCAGATCGCCGCCAGGTCGTCGCCGGCGGCGTTGGGGATCCGGAGACCGGGCAGCTGGGCGGCGGCCAGGCAGGGCAGCACGTCGCCGCCGGGCGCGACCACCAGCTGTTCGTTCCCCCAGCCGTTCATGCACGGCTTGGCGGTGCCGCTGTGGTGGTCGGCGACGACGTGGGTGATCTCGATCCGGTCGCCGTGCCGGGCGCGGGCCGCGGCCACGTCCAGCTCGGCCTGTCGGACCTGTTCGTCACCGGGCGCCAGATGGGCCCGGTTGACCCAGGCCCAGCCGTAGAACTGGGTGTGCGCCAGCTCCACCCGGTCGGCGCCCAACTCGACGGCCAGGTCGGCGATCGCGCCGAGCCGGGCCAGATTCCCGCGGTGCAGCACGGCGTTGACCGTCAGCGGCAGTCCGGCGGCGGTGAAGAGCGCGGCGGCGGCCAGCTTCCGTTCGTGCCCGGTCCGGCCGTTGAGCCGGGTCAGCCCGGCGACGGTGTCGGCGCGGTCCGGATCGGCGTCCTGCACGGAGAGCTGGACGTGGTCCAGGCCCGCTTCGGCGAGTTCGGCGGCGCGCGGGCCGTCCAGGGGCAGGCCGCTGGTGATCAGGTTGGTGTAGAGGCCCAGCCGGTGGGCGTGTGCGACGACGGCGGCCAGGTCGCGGCGGAGCAGCGGTTCGCCGCCGGTGAGGTGGACCTGGAGGATGCCGAGGCCGCGTGCCTGGTCGAGGATGCGCAGCCACTGCTCGGTGTCCAACTCGTCGCGCTGTCTGGTGAGCTCGACCGGATTGGCGCAGTAGGTGCACTGGAGGGGGCAGCGGTGGGTGAGCTCGGCGATCAGGCCGAGCGGCGCGGGCGCCCGCCGTCCGGCGCGGGTCTCCGCCGAGTGGGTCCCCGTCGGGTGGGTCAACGCGGCGTGGGCCCCCGCGGTCCCGGGCGGGTCCGCGGCCCGGGTGGGGACGGCCGGTGCGCCGGTGCCGTCGAGGGTGAGCAGCCGGCGCTCGGCGAGGTCGAGCAGCAGGCCGAGGACCTGCCCGGGCTCCACCCCGTCGTACTCGGCGGCGAGCCGGGCGGTGATCCGCCCGGCGTCGCGCCGACCGTCGCAGTGCCGGAGCACGGCGGCGGCGGTCTCGTTGAGCAGCAGGACGCCCTCCGGGTAGAGCAGGGCGTCCTGCCGGCGGACCGGGTCGTGCACCAGCCGCACACCGCGCCGCAGCCCGGGGGTCGCGGCGTCGGGTGCGGGGCTCACCGGCCGGTCCCGTTCCGGCCCGCAGGGGTACCGGCCGGACCGTAGTCGACGGCGTCCAGCATGGCCCGCAGGACCTCGCACTTGAAGGCGAGCGCGTCCACGGCCGCCTGCTGCTGGGCCTCCGTGACGCAGTGGTCCAGTACCAGTTCGAGCGTCCGGGCGCTGTCCCGGCGGGCGTCGGGGATGCGGTGCTCGAAGTAGGCGTAGCCGGACGGGTCGATCCAGTCGTAGTGCTTCTGCCAGGCGACGACCCGTTCGGCCATGTGGTCGGGCGAGAACATCTCGGTCAGCGCGGCGGCCACGCCCTCGGTCCACGGGCGGGTCTGGCAGAAGTGCAGGTAGCCGTCGACGGCGAAGCGCACCCCGCGCGCGACGTGCCGCTCGTCCAGGATCTCGGCCCGGTCCAGGCCGACCGCCTCGGCGAGCACCAGCCAGTCGGCCAGGCCGCCCTGGTCGGCGTTCGGGCCGTCCTGGTGGCCGAGCCGCTGCGACCACTCCCGACGGACGTCCGCGAGCGGGCAGTTGGCGATGATCGCCGCGTTCTTCCGGGTGAGGCAGAGCTGGTAGTACCAGCGGTTGGCGACCCAGCGCCGAAGTTCCTCCGGGGTGCAGTCGCCGGAGTGCAGGCGCAGGTGGAACGGGTGGGTGTCCCAGTACCGGTCCCGCAGGCCGTGCAGCCGGGCCGCGAAGGACTCGCGGCCCGGCTGCAGGTCGGCCGGCACCCGGGCCGGCGCGAGGGGGGGAGCCTGGGTCACCGAGTGGTCCGCGCGGCGTACGCGGTGACCTCGGCGCCGGTGCGGTGGCACTCCACCGCCGGGGCGGACCAGGCGGGCTTGGCCGCGGCCGGCGGGGCCGGTACGGCGGCGGTGGTGACGGGCTGGGGAGCGAGCGTGGACTTCATGGGAGTTGCCCTCCTCGGTGAAGTGGGTGAGAGGCCGGGGCCCGGGGGCCCCTGGATCAGGACGCTACGAGCCGCCGGGCCCGCCCGCCGGTCGAAACCACGCGATCCGCGGACAATCGCGCTCGAACGGGTGACACGACGGGCTCCGCACCGGGCCGGGCCCGGGCGGGAAACCGGTGTCGAGTGTGCCGGTTCGGCCATGCCGTGTCGAGTGGGCCGGACCGGGCGGGCCGTACCGGGTGGGCCGGGTGGGCCGGCCCACCCGGTACGACCGGTCCGGTCCTCAGGCCGAACGGCCGAAGGCGACCAGATGGCCGTCCTTGGTGCCGACGAACACCCGCCCGCCGTCCGTCGCCGGGACGGAGAACCTGGTCACGGTGCCGAGTGCGAAGCTGCGCCGCAGCTTGAGCGCGCCGTTGACCGGAACCGCGTCGTAGACCCGGAGTTCGCCGTTCTGCCCGCCCGGGCCGGTGCCCGAGTAGACCGTCCAGACCAGCGCCGAACCGGCGACCGTCCCGTTCGAGGTGACGACCGGTGAGCCGGACGCGTAGCCGAATCCCTCGGGGCTCGTCCCGGCGCTGGTCAACTGGGGGTTCCCCGCGCCGTTCACGGAGTACTTGAGCGCCCGCAGCGAGCCGTAGTTCTCGACCAGGTAGACGTAGCCGCCCTCGCCGCCCCAGACGCCGGGGTGGCCCCAGACGCCCTTGAACGGGCCGGTGGTGCCCACCACGTTGTCGGTGCCGCCGGAGCCCTGGCCCATGCCGCCGAGACGGTCGCGGTCCAGCAGGAAGATCCGGCCGTCCTTGCCGACCTGCACCATCAGGTGCGGGTGGGCGGAGGTGCCGAAGCCGGACGGCAGGGCCGCCGGGCCGCCGGAGCCGAAGTCCACGTCACCGTGGTCCATCTCCCGGTTGTTGGTGGGGCTGAAGAAGTCCCGCGGGGCGAGGCTGCCGTCCGCGTTCACCCCCAGCCGGACCACCGACTCGGCGAAGTGGCCGCCCGGTTTGTCGCCCGGCCCCTTGAGCGGGGACGAGCCCTCGCCGGCGCCGTTGCCGGTGGCGATGAAGATCCGGCCGGCGCCGTCGGAGACCAGACCGCCGCCGCTCATCCAGACGCCGGCGTTCTGCGAGGCGGATCCGGACTCGGTGGACCAGAGGGTGAGCTTGCGGGTGGAGGTGTTGACGCCCGCGACCGTGCCGACGTACGTCCCGATGCCGCAGTCCGAGGCGAAGCCGAAGTAGACGGCGCCGTCGATCAGCAGCAGTCCCGCACGCTGGGCGGAGGTCGACGGGTTGAACGGGACGCCGGGGCTGTTGACCGGCGAGCCCTGGACGGTGACCGGCCAGCCGCTCCGCTCCGCGCCCGAGGCGACGTCCAGCGCGTGCACCGAGAAGTGCGCGCCGCCGTCGCCGGACTTGGTCACGAGGTAGACGGTGCCGCTCGCCCGGTCGTAGACCGGTGTCGAGACGATGCCGGTGCCGGGCGCGAGACAGGCGCTGGACGAGGACACCGGGGTGCCCAGCGCGCGCTGCCAGACGATCCGTCCGTCGGCCGCGTTGACGCCGTAGACGTGGTTGGTCGCGGTGGCGACCACCACGGTGGATCCGGCGACCAGCGGCTGTGCGTACACCGCGCCGTCCACGGCGGTCGACCAGCGCCGGCCGAAGCCGGAGGCGGACACCTGGGCGGGGCTCAGGTTCGGTTCGGCGGCGTCCCAGCCGGTGCGCAGGTTGTTGACCGAGACGGTCGGGTTGTCGGCCCGGGCCGGTGCCGCGCCGGTGAGCGCACCGGCCGCGAGGGCCGGGACGAGCAGCGCCAGTCCGGAGAGCAGGGCCGCTCCGGAACGGCCGGCCCGGACCCGGGGCGGGGGTCCGGACCGGGGCGGACCGGCCGGGGGTGCTCCGTCCGCGGGCGGTCCGCCGGGGGACGGGGGTGGGAGGGGTCGGCTCATACGATCCGCCTTGGCTGTCGGGGAGTACGGGGTACGGCGCCGTGGCGTCATTCTGTGAGCGCCCGCACCGCGCCCGCATCCGGCCGCAGCCCCCGGCCCGGGACCGTTCACGCCCCTGGGGGAACGGGCTGCGCCGGGCGGCGGTCCCGGCGTTCGGCCGAGCGGCCGCCCCGAGGGCCCGGGTGCCGGGGCGGATCAGCCCGCGACCGACGGTGCGAGCACCAGGGCCGGCGCGCTCGCGGCCGCCGCCTCGGCCGGGCCGATCACCTCGTCGTCCGGGCCGCGGTCAGTGACCACGGCGACGGAGTAGGTGCGGCCGTCGGGGACGAAGAACACCTCGGGCCGGTGCCGTCCTTCCGCCGGACCAGCACCGCCTCCTGACCGACGCCGGGCAGCGGGGCGGTCTGGAGGCCCGGGTCGGTCCTCGCCGCGGTGATGCTGCCCGCGTCCACCTCGCGGATGTGGGCGGAGGACTGGCGGGAGCCCCAGGTGCAGCCCCACACCGGCTTGCCGTCCTTCGGGCCGGGCCGGGTGCCCGTGAACGGCCCCGCCGTGCCGACGACGGCGACGACCTGGGGCGAGGAGAGCAGGGCGCACGCGTCGACCCGCGCTCCGTGGGGTCCCCCTCCGACGGTGTCCGCCGACCGTGGCGGACTGTGACGGTTCAGGATCCTACGGGCCCTTCGGTGGCGGTATTTCCCTTTCCTGCTACGGGAGTTGGACAGATCGGAGCCGGGCCGGTTGCCGGGCGGGTTCGCGCCAGGCTCCGGCCGGGTCGCGACCGGGCCGCGGATCCCGGCCGGGACCGGGCGCGTCCGGGGGGTGAACAGGCGGTCCGGGGCACGGGGGTGGTACGCGCACGTGCGGCCGGGCTCCCGGCGGCGCCCGCCACCGGCCGAGCTGACCTGGCCGGATGCTCCGTCACCCCTTTACCAGGGCGGCCGGGCCGGTGTCGAGTGCGGAACGCCGACTTCCCCGGACGGGTGACGTTCTGGTGAAAGTGGTCATGCCAGGAATGGCGGCCCGTCATTCTGACCCCATGATCAGGCGGATCCCGTGACGGGGCGGGTCGCGCAACCAGACGGACACCAGAGGGATGGAGGCCCTGACAGTGAGTTCGAACCTGCCGGAGACCGTGGCCGAGGCCCCGGCCGTCCTGCCCGCGCCGCCCCGCGTGGTCGACGACCTCGCTCGTGACCTGACCCACGCCGCCGCCGCGGTCCGGGCCGTCTCCCGGGACGGTCGGTGCGGCGGCGACGTCGCGGTGGCGGCGTACACCGCCGTGGTCTGCACCGGACGGTCGGCGGCCCGCGCACTGGAGGAGGCCGCCGGATGGTGCCGGCAGGCGCCGGAGGCGGAGGTCCATTCGCTGGCCTGGGCCCGCGTGCCCGGCCACCGTGACGACGTCTTCGAGTACCGGGTCACCCTGGCCGTCAGCTTCCCCGACCACGAGACCGGTGAGCACGCGGGGGACACCCACCACGCCCGGCGCTGACCTGGCCGGGCGGGGGGCGTACCCGGAGGGCGCCGAGGGCCGTTACCGGGCGTCGAAACCGAACTGACCCGCGATGAGACTCGGACCATGAACGTCGGGGGATCGGGCGGAGCGGCCACCGAGGACCGCAAGCTCTCCGCCGGGGCGGTCGCGGCGGCAGTCGGGCCGGCGGCGGCCTGCGGGGCCGTGGTGCTGTCGGTGCTGTTGGTGATGTTCCACTGGCCGGGCCGGACGGTGCCGGGGGTCGGGTGGCCGGCCGCCAAGGGCGCGGTGAAGCTCGGCACGGGCGGTGTGGTGGGCCCGGTGGCCGCCCTCGCCCGGCTGCGCACCCGCAGGGGCGCCCGGAACGCCGGGGCCGGCGGGTCCACCGGTGGGGCCGTCGTGTGGCCCGACGCGGGGGCCGTCGAGGAGCCCGACGAGGGAGCCGACCGGGCCTCCGTCGGCGGCCGGAGCTAGGGCAGCAGGACGAGCCGTCCGCGCAGGCCGCCCCCGGCCAGCCTGCGGTGGGCGTCCGCGGCCCGCCCCAGCGGGTGGGTCCCGGCGACCCGGAGCGTGAGGGCCTTCCGCTCGGCCAGCGCGGAGAGTTCGGCGAGCGCCGCCCCGTCGGCGGCCACCCAGACCTGTTCCACCCGGACACCGCGCAGGCCGAGCGGTGCGGCGCCCGCCGACACCGCGACGAACGCGCCCCGGTTGCGGACCGCGCCGAGCGCCGTCACGCCGAGCAGCGCCGCGTCCAGCACGCCGTCGACCCCGCCGGGCACCAGCGCGCGGACGGCGGCGGCCGGATCGGCGGCGTCGCGCGGCACGAACCACTCGGCACCCAGCGCGCGGACCGCCGCCGCGTCGCCCGCACCGGCCAGGGCCACCACCCGCAGGTCGCGCAGGACAGCCAGTTCCACGGCGAAGCCGCCCACCGCACCCGCGGCGCCGGTGACCAGCAGGGTCGCCCCGGCGGGCAGGCCGAGCAGGTCCAGCGCCTGGACGGCGGTCAGCCCGTTGAGCGGCAGGGTGGCCGCCCCGGCGGCCGGCACGCCCGCCGGGGCCGGGGCCACGGCGGCGGCGTCCAGCACCAGGTGGTCGGCGTAGGCGCCGAGCGGGACGTCCAGCCGGTCGCGCAGGCCGATGACCCGGTCGCCCGCGGCGAAGCCGGTCACCCCGGGGCCGACCAGGTCGACCGTGCCGGCCGCGTCCCAGCCCACGCCGACCGTGTCGCGCGGCGCCATCAGGCCCGCCCCCGCGAGCACCCCGGACCGGGTCACCGCGTCCACCGGGTTCACGGTGGCGGCCTCCACCCGGATCCTGACCTGGCCGGGGCCGGGCTCCGGGACGGGCACCTCGACCAGCTCCAGGACCTCCGGGCCACCGAACCGACGGACCACCACGGCGCGCATCGCGCACTCCTCTCACCCGGGGCCCGGCTCCACCGGGGAGCCGTCCCCACCCAGGGACTTGCGAACACCGCCCACGCTAGGAAAACCTGCTCTCCGGCAGGAAGTACGTACCCGGAAGTGCGTACCGCACGGGGAGGAGAGCACCATGGCGACCATGACCGCCGCCCAGCGCCGCTCGGCCGAGCGGGCCGGATTCGACGCGTACGTCGCCGAGTGCCCGGCCCGGCAACTGCTGGACAGGATCGGCGACAAGTGGGTCAGCCTGGTCGTCAACGCGCTGGCCGACGGGCCGCAGCGGTACAGCGACCTGCGCCGGCGTCTCGCCGGGGTCAGCGAGAAGATGCTCACCCAGACCCTGCGAGCCCTGGAGCGGGACGGCCTCCTCACCCGGACGGTCACCCCGTCCGTCCCGGCCCGGGTCGACTACGCGCTCACCCCGCTGGGCACGGGGCTGCTGCCGCTGCTGAAGGCGATCAAGAGCTGGGCCGAGGAGAACATGCCGGAGGTGCTCGCCCACCGCGTGTCGTACGACGGCGTCCGGAACGACTGACGAGGTGCCGGATCCGCTGCCGAGGAGCGGCGGTGAGGGCGCCGGAGGACCGAGGCCCGGCGCCCGGCGGGTCGGGGGTGCCCGGGGATCGTCCGTTTCCCGTCCTGCTGCCGGTTCCGCCGGACCTCCGGAGCGGACAGTGGGCTGCGGCCCGGCCGTCCGGCCGCCCGTCAACCGAACCCCCCCTGGAGGGGAGTCATGCGCATCCGTACCGCGGCGGCGACGATCGCCGCCACCGCAGCCCTGGCCGTCCCGGTCCTCGCGACCGTCCCGGCCTCCGCGGCGCCCGCCCGCGTGGCCGCCTGCTCGACCTACAGCAACTACGTCAGCTACGGCGTCTCGTGCGACGGCACGCGCAGCTACTACGCGTGGGCCGTCTGTGCCAACAACAAGGTGGTCTACGGGCCGACCAGGTCGCCCGGCGTCTGGTCCTACGCGTACTGCAGCAACGTCGGCTCGACGTTCCGCAGCGGCGGCTACACGCTGGTCTGAGCCGGGGCGAGCACGCGGTCGAGGCGGTCGGCGAGCGTGGACCACGGCCGGCTGTCGACCACCGGGAGGGCGTGCAGGCGGGCCTGGGAACCGAGCCAGCGCGAGTAGCGCGCGCTGACCTCGGCGCGGCGCGCCTGGACGCCGCCCCCCGGTTCCCGGGCCGCGTAGTTGGCGGCGATCCGGTCGGCGTCCGCCTCGTGCAGGAAGACCGCCAGGACGCTGCGCCCGGCGGCGCGGCCCTCCTCGACGGCGCGGGCGGCTGCGGCCGGGGTGAGGTAGTCGCCCTCGACGACGGCGGGTACCGGCACGGTCAGCCGGTTGCGCACCACTCCGAGGAGGGCGGGCGCCAGCGCCTCGGCCGTGGCGATCTGGAGTTCGAGGACGTGCTCGGGCGGCAGGCCGTCCGGGTCGGCGACGCCGTCGAAGTGGTGCAGTCCGGGGTGCTGGGCGGCGGTGGTGATCTCCTGCACGGCGCTGACCACGTCGTCGAACTCGACCACGAAGGCGCCGGTTCCGGCGGCGAGCCGGGCGGCGGCCACGCTCTTGCCGACGCCGGACGCGCCACCGAGCAGGACGAGGTCCCAGGTCCGTTTCGTCATGGTGCGACGCTATCGCGGAGGACGCGCGGGGATCCTCCGGGTCAGGTGGCCGCCGGGCTGTCGCCGCCCGGCCCGTCGCCGTCGGGTGCGGCGCCGTCCGGCTCGCGGGTTTCGGGATCCCGGGCGTCCGGGCCCGGGTGGTCGAGGCGGCGCTGCCAGGCCGTCAGCAGCACCTCCAGCGCGGACGCCTCCTCGGGGGAGAGGTGGCCCAGCAGCCGGTGCTCGTTGCGCATGTGGGCGGTGAACGCCTCGTCGATCAGCCGCCGGCCAGCCTCGGTGAGGGCGACGACCCGGCCCCGCCCGTCGGCCTCGCTGCGGCGGCGGGTGACGAGCCCGGCCCGCTCCAGCCGGTCGACCCGCTTGGTCATCGCGCCGGTGGTGACCATGGTGTGGGCGGCCAGTTCGCCGGGGGCCCGCTCGAACGGTGCCCCGGCCCGGCGCAGCGTGGCCAGGACGTCGAACTCGCCCTCGCCCAGCCCGTACCGTCCGTAGACCAGGCAGAGCTCCTCGGTGAGCCGGACGGCCAGCCGGTGCAACCGGCCGATGACCGCCTGGGGGGCGACGTCGAGGTCGGGCCGCTCCCGGTGCCACGCGGCCTGGATCAGGGAGACGTGGTCCTGCGCCGGGTCCGGCTCGTGGCCGTGCTCGTTCGCCATGGGGACATCCTAGCCGAATAGCTTCCATGGAAGATATGTTGTCTTCCATGGAAGCCAGTTTCCGGTGGGTGCTGCTGACCGCCGTCGCGCCGGTGGCGTGGGGGGCGAACTACTTCGTCACCCGGGAGTACCTCCCGGCCGACCGCCCGCTCTGGGGCGCGGCCCTGCGCGCCTTGCCCGCCGGGCTGCTCCTGCTGGCGCTCCGCCCCCGGCGCCCGCGCGGAGCGTGGTGGTGGCGCTCGGCGCTGCTGGGGCTTCTCAACACGGCGAGCTTCTTCGTCCTGCTCTACGTCGCCTCCCAGTTGCTCGCCACCAGCGTCGCCTCCACCGTGATGGCGGCCTCCCCGCTGACGATGCTGCTGCTCGCCTGGGCGCTGACCGCCGCGCGCCCGGCCCGCGCCCACCTGGTCGGGGCGGTCGTCGGTCTGGGCGGGGTCTGCCTGATGCTGCTCACCCGGGCCGGGGCGGTGAGCCTGCCCGGCCTGGCCGCCTCGGCGGCGGCGATGCTGGTCTCCTCGCTCGGCTACGTGCTCGCCGGGCGGTGGCGGGACGGCGCCGACGTGCTCGCCACGACCGCGTGGCAGCTGGTGGCCGGCGGCCTGGTGCTCCTTCCGGTGGCGGCGGTGGCGGAGGGCGCGCCCGTCGTGCCGTCCGGCCGGGAACTGCTCGCCTTTGGCTACGTCGCGGTGGTGGCGACCGCGCTGGCGTTCGCGGTCTGGTTCGCCGGGCTGCGTCACCTGCCGGCCGGCACGGTCGGCCTGCTGGGCCTGCTCAACCCGCTGACCGGCGTGCTGCTCGGTACGGCGGTGGCGGGCGAGATGCTGGGGCCGCTGCAACTGGCGGGACTGGTACTGGTCCTGGCCGGTGTCGTGCTCGGACGGCCGCGCCGGGCGCCGACCGGAGCGGTGCCTGCCGGAGCGGTGCCTGCCGTGGAGGAGTGCGGCGAGCCGGCAGGCGGTCGGCCGGGGGGTGTCGGCCGGTCGGCGCCGGGGCGGGAGGTCTGCCGGCAGGAACCCTGACGGGGCGGGGACGACGAGGCCCCGGCCCGGGCCGCGTCCTCCGGGGGTGGGAGGAGCGGCGCCGGGCCGGGGCCGTCGGTGCCGGTGTCTGACCGGGTGGGATCAGGCGCCGGGCGGCGTCACGTAGCCGGAGATCTTCCAGTTCTTCGTGCCGCCCGTGGCGGTGCGCGGGTTGATGTGGCGGTGGGTCACCTTGTTGCTCACGTTGCCCTCGACGGTGTCGAGGGTGCCGTCGCGGTTCACCGAGACCACCACGCCGACGTGGCCGCCGCGCGCGTAGGCCGGCGGGCCGTAGACGACGAGGTCGCCGGGCTTGGGCGAGCCGGTGTGGAAGAGGTGGTGCTCCTGCCCCCACTTGCCGACCCCGCGCCCGAGCAGGGTGGTCGGGCCGTTCTTCACCCCGGCCTGCCGCCAGGTCCACTCGGCGAACGCCGCGCACCAGGAGGTGTTGCGGCAGGTCTGGCCCTTTCCGGTGAGGTACTTCTGGCAGGCCGAGCTGCTCTCGGTGACCCCGATCTGGCCGCGCGCGGCGGCCACGATCCGGTCCCGGAGGGTAGCCGCCGCCGGCGCGGCCGCACCCTCCCGCAGCTCGGCGGAGCCGGCCCCGGTGGCGAGGTCCGCGACGTCGGTGGTGACGGCGGCGGCCGGCGCGGTCGGGAGGGTGAGCGCGTCCGCCGCGCCGGTCCCGGTGAGCGCCGCCGCCGCCAGGGCGGCGACGGCGACGGTGCGGCCCGCACGCTGCTTGAAGGCGGCGAGCGTGAGGTGACGGTTGGTGTGCATCCGTGACTCCTTCGAGTGCATTCCCGCTCCCCGGACGGCATGCGGCGGCCCGGGTACGGGAGGGGGTGGGTGTTCGCCGGGGTTCCTCACCGGCTGGTCATCAGCGTTGCACGGCCGGGGCGCGGACTTCTACGCTGCGCGATCAGCTGGTTACTCATTCGTATGCGGTCCGGATATGCATCGCGCTGATCTGCGGATATGCACAGGGCCGAGGCAGAGGGGAGCGGACGGATGCCGGACACGGGAGTCATCGGGGCGGGTGCGGAGGGCGACGGAGCGGTCCCGTCGGCCCGGGTGGAGCTGGCGCGGACCCTGCGCGGCTGGCGCACCCGGGCCGGCGAGCTGCCGCAGAAGACGGTGGCCCGGCGGCTCGGCGTCGCCCAGACGACGGTGTCGCGCTACGAGAGTTCCGACGGGCGGTACCCGGCGCCGGAGCCGGCGATCCGCGCGCTCTGGTCGTGTTACCGGCTCGCCGCGGAGGACCTCGACGCGGCGCTCGCCCTGCGCGCCCGGGTGGACGAGGAGCTCCGCTCCGGGACACCGGGCGGTGTCCCGGAGGAACGTGTCGGGCCCGTCCGGGGGCCGAAGGTGCCGCTGCCGGGCGGTTCGGCCGGTTCCGGCGGTCCCGACGGCGCGGTCGGTGTTCCCGCACCGGTCGGCGCCGCACCGGCCCGCGACGCCCGGGCCGGTGCCGTTACCGGTGGCACCGCACCGTCCGACGCCCCGCCGGCGGACCGGCCCCGGCACTGGGTGGCCTGGTCGGCGGGGGCGGCAGCCGCACTGGCGGGCGTGGTCGCGGGGGGTCTGCTCGTCCACCATCTGCTCGGTCCGGCGCCGTCCGGTCCGGAGGACGGGGCCCGCGCGCTCCCGCCGGCCGCCGCCTCGGCGGCCCCCGGGCGGGCCGCCTCCGGACCGGTGACCCCGCCCGCGCAGGCCGGGGCGGTCGCGGGTGCCACCGCGACCGCCACCTGCCGTGCCGACAGCTGCGTGCACACCGAGCCGAACAGCACCGTCTGCATGAACGACGCCGTCACCACCGCGCAGGGCCGGGACTTCGGCGTCCACGTGGAGCTCCGCTACAGCCCCGGATGCCGGGCGGCCTGGGCCAGGATCTCGGGCAGCTCGCCGGGCGACCGCGTCCAGGTGTTCGGCCGGGAGGGGACGCCGCCCGACCAGGAGGAGTACCGGCAGCAGACCGGCCGCACCGCGCACACCCAGATGGTGCGGTCGGCCGGCCCCACCGACGCCCGGGCCTGCGCGATCATCGACGCGCGCGGCACGGTCTGCGCCGGCGAGCCCCCCACCCCGGCGCCGTCGTGACGGCGGGCCGGTGCTCCGCCGGGCGGCCCGGGAGGTGGCGCCGGTTCACCGCGTCCCCGCCTCCGCTCCCCCGCGCGGCCCCGGTGGCGGCCGGTCGGTCGGGGCCGCGGGCAGCGAGCGCAGGCGGACCACCGGGGAGAGGACCAGCCCGACCACCACCCCGTCGGGCCGGTCACCGTCTCCCGCGCGATCGCCCAACTGGCCGCCGAGGGACTGGTGGTGACCCGTCCCGGGAGCGGGACCTTCGTCGCCGTCCGTCGCTCCCGCCCCGGCAGCCAGGCGCCCGACACCTCCTGGCAGGCCGTCGCCCTGGCCGGCCGTCCGCAGGCGCCGGGCGGCGACCCCGGAGCCGAGCCCGGAGGGACCGACGACACGTCGGCCACGGCGCCGGCCGGAACGATCAGTCTCGCCGGCGGATACCTGCACGAGAACCTCCAGCCCGTCCGGGCACTCGGCGCCGCCCTGGCGCGCGCCGCCCGCCGACCCGACGCGTGGCGCCGCGCGCCCGCCGTCGGCCTCGCGCCGCTGCGCGCGATCCTCGCCCGCCAGGCCGGACCGGGGGTCCGCCCCGAGGACGTGCTGGTCACCGGCGGCGGCCAGGGCGCGCTCTCCATGCTCTTCCGGGCGATCGCGGCGCCCGACAGCCCCGTCCTCGTCGAGTCGCCCACCTACCCCGGCGCGCTCGCCGCCGCCCGCGCCGCCGGGCTGCGCCCCGTCCCCGTCCCGATCGACGAGGACGGCCTGCGCCCCGACCTGCTGGCCGACGCCTTCGCCATGACCGGCGCCCGGCTCCTCTACTGCCAGCCGACCTTCCACAACCCCACCGGCACCGTGCTGCCCCCGGACCGCCGCCGCCAGATCGTCGACGTCGCCCGCGCCGCCGGAGCCTTCCTGATCGAGGACGACTTCGCCCGCCACCTCGGCCACGGCCGCCCCGTGCCTCCGCCGCTGGTCGCCGACGACCGCGACGGCACGGTCGTCCACCTCACCTCGCTCACCAAGCCCGCCTCGCCCAGCCTGCGGATCGGTGCGCTGATCGCCCGGGGCCCGGTCATGGGCCGGCTGCGCGGCATGCGGCTGGTCGACGACTTCTTCGTCGCCCGCCCGCTCCAGGAGGCCGCCGTCGAGCTGCTCTCCACCCCCGCCTGGGACCGCCACCTGCGCACGCTCGGCACGGCGCTGGGCGAACGCTGCGCCGTCCTGTCCGGCGCGCTCGCCCAGGACCTCCCCGACTGGGTACCCGTCCGGATCCCGGCCGGTGGGCTCCACCTCTGGCTGAGGCTGCCGGAGCCGCTCGCGGACGGTGCGGTCGCCGACGCCGCCCGGGTGGCCGGCGTCGCGGTCAACGCGGGCCGGCGCTACTTCCCGGCCGAGCCGCCCGCCGCCCATCTGCGGCTCGGCTTCGCGGCGGCCGCGGACCAGGCCGATCTCGTCGAGGCCGTGCGCCGGCTGGCTGCCGCCGTCGTGCGGTGACCGGAGCGCGGTGATCGCGAGCACGCTGCCCGGCGCCGGTGCGGCGACGCCGACCGGTGAACAGCGGTGCGCGGGAAGTCAGTTCCCCCGGGGGCGGCCCGGGCGTGCCCGGGGCGGGCGGTCCGGCCGGAGAGCGGCCGACCCTCACCGCCGGTCAGGCGCGGCAGCGCAGCATCTCGAGCGGCGGGTACGCGAGGAGGTCCGCCCAGAACTCCTCGCCGAACGCGCGGACACCGGCCTCGGACACCCGCAGCGGAACCCGCCCGAGCTCACGGAACCCGGCCGCCCGCAGGCACTCCTCGTAGACCTCCCGGCGCGGCGCCGTGCTCACGACGCTGATCGGCCGCGGGTCCAGGAGGGCCGTGATCCGCACCCGTGGGTCCGTCCCGCTCTCTTCGCCGCTCGCTTCGCAGCGGAACCCGTACGTGTCCAGGGACGGACAGTCGAACCGGTAGTCGGGCTTCTGGGCGAGCACGAAGAATTCCCCGCCCGGCACCACGCTCCGGTGGACGGCGCGGCACATCCGCTCCATCGCCGCGACGTCCTCGGCCTGCACGCTCACGTGCCGCCCCCTCCTGTGCGTCCTGTGCGTCCTGTTGCGCGGCTGCGGCGGCCCTCCGGGTTCCGGAGGGCAGCCGGGTCGCGGTCGTGGCGCAGAGTCTTCTCCACCACGGCCGGCCGTCGTACTGGCAGATGACACGAAGATGCCCGCCGGGTGACGCGGGGTCAGCCGCGGATCGACCGACACCGCCGCGCCCGACCCGGAGGAGGGCCGCCGCCGGAAAACCCGGTGACCGGCGGGTGGTCGACTCCCTACACTCGGGCACGCAACAGCGCGCCGCCCCGCTCCGGGTGGTGGTGCGCACCGTGACGAGTCGAGGGAGGCCGGTCGTGCGTTACCGCACCGCTGTCGTCGTCCCCTCGTCCCGGTACGAGGTGATCCTGGTGTCCTCGCGCGCCCGGTGCCCGCTGCGCGGCCGGCACCGGACTCCCGCGACGCACGCCTGACACCGGGCCGTCCACCGGACGCCCGGGCCCCGCTCCCGGGGCCGCCGCCCCGAGCCGTCTCCCGGCCGGGCCGCCGTCCGTGCCGTCGCCGCAATCGCGCCGCCCCTTTCCAGGAACACCCCGAAAGGCACCGGGCCATGCGCACCGACGTCCGCCACCTCACCGGCACCACCGGCACCACCGGCACCACCCACGGCACCGGCCTTCCCGCCGTCCGCACCCTCCGCAACCTGGGCATCCTCGCCCACGTGGACGCCGGCAAGACCACCGTCACCGAGCGGATCCTCTTCCTGACCGGCACCATCCACAAGCGCGGCGAGGTCCACGAGGGCACCGCCTTCACCGACTGCCACCCGCAGGAACGCGAACGGGGCATCACCATCTCGGCCGCGGCGGTCAGTTGCACCTGGGACGGCCACCGGATCAACCTGATCGACACCCCCGGGCACGTCGACTTCGCCGACGAGGTCGAGCGTTCGCTCCGGGTCCTGGACGGGGCGGTCGCGGTCTTCGACGCCGTCGCGGGGGTGGAGCCGCAGAGCGAGTCCGTCTGGCGCCAGGCCGACCGGCACGGCGTGCCGCGCATCGCCTTCGTCAACAAGCTCGACCGCGCGGGCGCCGACCTCGACGCGGCGGTCGCCTCCATCCGGGAGCGGCTGCACCCCGCGCCGCTCGCCGTCCAGCTGCCGATCGGGTGCGAGGACGGTTTCGTCGGCGTGGTCGACCTGCTGACGATGCGTGCCCTGACCTGGGACGACGGCCCCGAGGGAGACGGCTACCGGGAGGGTCCGGTACCGGAGGGACTGCTGGCCGAGGCCGGGCGCCGCCGCCGGCAGCTGGACGAGACGGTGGCCGGGCTCCATCCGGGCGCGTTGGAGGAGTACTGCGAGCACGCGGCGCTCTCCGCCGCGACGCTGGCCGGTGCGCTGCGCGACCTCACCCGCAGTGGTGAGGCCGTGGTGGTGCTGTGCGGTTCGGCCTACCGCAACCGGGGGATCGAGCCGCTGCTGTCGGCCGTCGTCGCCTACCTGCCGTCGCCGCTGGACGTACCGGCGGTGCGCGGCAACCCGGTGGGGACGTCCGCCGGCACCCGGGACGCCGCCACCGCGGGCTCCGGCGAGGAGGAGCGGCCTGCGGACCCGGACGGTCCGCTCACCGCGCTGGTGTTCAAGGTGACCGTCAGCTCCACCGGCCGGCTCACCTACCTGCGCGTCTACGCGGGCACGTTGCGCCAGGGGGACACCGTGCTGGACGCGGGCAGCGGCCGCACCGAGCGGATCGCCCGGATCCTGCGGGTCCAGGCCGACCGCCGGACCGAGGTCGGCACGGCCGTCGCGGGCGACATCGTCGCGGTGGTCGGCGTCAAGGCGGCGCGCGCCGGAGCGACCCTCTGCGCACCTGCGGCGCCCCTGGTCCTGGAACCGACGGTCGCGGCGGAACCGGTGGTCACGGTGGCCGTCGAGGCCAGGCGGTCCGTCGACTCCGACCGGCTCGCCACCGCCCTCGCCCGGCTGGCGGAGGAGGATCCGTCCCTGGTCGTCCGTACCGACCCGGAGACCGGGCAGCGCGTGCTGTCCGGCCTGGGCGAACTGCACCTGGAGGTGGCGGTGGAGAGGATCCGCCGGGAGCAGGGGCTGGAGGTGAGCGTCGGGCGCCCGCAGGTCTCCCACCGGGAGACCGTCGGGCGCGGCGTCTCCGGCCTGGTCTACCGGCACGTCAAACAGGACGGCGGCGCAGGCCAGTTCGCGCACGTCGTGCTCGACGTGGCGCCGCTCGACGTGGATCCGGCCGGGGCGGCCGGGCCGGACGGCGGGGCGGTGGAGGGCTTCGTGTTCGCGTCCGCCGTCACGGGCGGCCGGGTACCGAGGGAGTACGTCCAGGCGGTCGAGGCAGGCTGCCGCGACGCGCTCGCCGACGGACCGCTCGGCGGCCATCCGGTCACGGGGCTGCGGGTCACCCTGACCGACGGGGCCACCCACCCGAAGGACTCCTCGGACCTGGCGTTCCGCACCGCCGGCCGGCTCGCCCTGCGGGAGGCGCTGCGCGCCTCCCGCATGGTGCTGCTGGAACCGGTCGCCGAGGTGACGGTGACGGTGCCGCAGGAGGCCGTCGGCGCCGTGCTCGGTGACCTCGCCGCCCGTCGCGGCCGGGTCCAGGGCTCCGCTCCGCGTGGCGGCGCGGCGGTCGTGACGGCGGTCGTGCCGCTGGCCGAGCTCTTCGGCTACGCGACCGGTCTGCGCAGCCGGACCCAGGGCCGGGGCACGTTCACCACCCGGCCCGCCGGGTACGCCCCGGCGCCGGCGGCCGGGTAGGCCGGTCCGGTCGGGCCCGCCCCGCAGGGCGGGCCCGGCCGGGGGCCGGGGGCCACGGAGGGCGCCGGCGGTTCAGGGCAGGCGGCGGGCCAGCCCGGGGTGGTCGAGGACCAGGCCGTGCCCGTCCAACAGCAGGTCACCGGTGTGGTCCCCGCACCGGTACCGGACGGTCACGGCCTCCCCGGCGCCGGCCTCCGTGCCCTCCCCGGCCGGGAGCAGGTGGGTGTAGGTCTGGGGGGAGGGGTGCACCGTCAGTCCGGGCACCCGGACCCGGGCCATCAGGAAGTCCTGCTCACCCGGTCTCCGGTGCAGCCGGTGACGGAGCACCGGCATGGTGGCGGTGAGCGGGGAGAGGCTGAGGTCGCAGTCGAGCGCCCCGTTCAGCTCCGGACGGTGCACGCCGTTCACCGTCCACCGCCCGCCCTCCTGCCGCAGGTCCAACTCCCGCTCACCGTCTGCCGATTCGGCACGCACCCGGAGCCGCCGGGTGATCCAGGCGGGGCCGGCCTCCAGCTCGTAGCTCAGCCAGTACGGCGCCGGTACCGTGCCGACGACACGGCCGCGGGCGTGCAGCTCGCCCTCGCCGAGCCCGACCCACGCGGTCTCCACGCCGCGACTCCCGGCCACCCGCCAGGTGGGGACGAGGTGAGTGATCATGCCCGCCACCGTACTCCCCGGACGACCTCCGGCCCGTGGACGGCGGCCCGTCGCGTGCGGCGGAACCGCAGGGCCGAGCGTGATCGTCCAGGAGGCGGGTGCTGCGGACGGGGCCGTACGCGGGAGGGCACGCGCGGGCATCGGGACACCGACCGTTCGGGGAGCGGGGATCGCATGGACCGGGCGGCGCACGGCTCGCCGGAGGCGCTCGACGGCACGCGGTGGCCCGACCCGCCGGCCGGCGCGACCCGGCTGACGGAGGAGCCCGGCGAGGCCCGGGCCCGGGGGGCCGCCCCGTAGGCCCGGAAACCGGCCCTGACCTGCGCGTCCTTCCGTGGTGGGGCCGGGGTGAACGGCTAGCGTGGCCGGGCGGCCGGGCCCGGCCGCCCGGCGCCGAAGGCGCCGCACCCACCACGAGGGACGGGCAGGCATGCAGTTCGACGACCAGGGGGACCTCGACACTTCGCAGGTGAGCGACCGGCGCGGCATCCCCGGCGGGAAGGTCGCCGTCGGGGGCGGCGCGGCCGGTCTGATCGCCGTCCTGATCGCCGTGCTGTTCGGTGTCGACCCGAGCGTCCTCGGTCTCTCGGACGGCACGGAGGGGAGCGGCGGGGCCGCGCGGGCCACGACGGCCGGCGAGGTGCAGCAGGTCTGCCGGACCGGTGCCGACGCCAACCGCCGGCAGGACTGCCGGATCGTCGCCGTGACCAACAGCCTCCAGGAGTACTGGGGCGGCGAACTGCCCCGCCTCGGGTCCGCCTACCGTCCGGCCGAGACGGTCCTGTTCACCGACCGGGTCTCCACCGCCTGCGGCGCGGCGAGTTCCGCCGTCGGCCCGTTCTACTGCCCCGCGGACCTCCGCGCCTACTTCGACCTCGGGTTCTTCTCCGACCTCTCCACCCGTTTCGGCGCCCGCGGCGGCCCGTTCGCCGAGGCGTACGTGGTGGCCCACGAGTACGGCCACCACATCCAGAACCTCACCGGGACGATGCAGAAGGTCGGCCGGGACCGGCAGGGGCAGAACAGCGGCTCCGTCAAGCTCGAACTCCAGGCCGACTGCTACGCCGGCGTCTGGGCCCACCACGCCACCACCACACCGCAGGCGTCCACCGGACGGCCGCTGATCAGCACGCTGACCGACCAGGACATCGCACAGGGGCTGGACGCGGCGGCGGCCGTCGGTGACGACCGGATCCAGCAGCAGGCGACCGGCCGGATCGACCCGGACACCTGGACCCACGGCTCCGCCGACCAGCGCAGGGCCTGGTTCACCACCGGCTACCGCACCGGCGACCCGGCCCGCTGCGACACCTTCGCCGCGCAGCGCTGACCCGTGCCGCCTGCGGGGCCCCCGCCGGGGCCACCCTGTCATCCGTCAGGGACCGCTGCCGCCGGGCCCTTCCTACGCTGCTGAGCACTGGCCGGGCACCGGCCGGACAGGCCGTACCGGCCGCACCAGAGGGAGATCCACCATGCGCAAGATCCTGCACGCCGTCGCCGCGCTCGCTCTCGCGGCCGCCGCCGCCACGGCCATGGGCAGCTCCGGTGCCCAGGCCGCCGACGGTTCGTGGGACGGCTGTCCGTACGGGGCCGTCTGCATCTACGGGGAGGGTGCCAGCACGAGCACCCCGCCGACCGACGTCTTCTACAGCTACGGCGCCCACAACCTCCGCAACCAGACCGGATGGCACTGGGTGCTCAACAACCAGTCCGGCGGCGCGCACTCCCACCTGTGCACGGGCTACAACGGTGCCGGGTGCGGCTACGACATCGCCGCGCAGGCCGGCGTCTACGCCGACCTCACCCCGATCAACTCCATCACCCTCGACCGTCCCTGACCCCCTGCCCGGCCGCGGGTCCCCGCCCGACCCGCCCGACCCGTCCCACCCCGCCCGACCTCGGTGGCCGCCGGAATTCCTCCGGCGGCCACCGCCGCGCGTACCGGGGTGACAGCATGGGCGGATGTCGGCCGGACGGGTCACGAGGGCCGGTGGGCCCGGGGGAGGGGTCGGGTGCGCGAGTTCGTCTACCTGTCGGAGACCAAGCTGTCGCAGTTCCGGTCGGACCGATCCCCGGTTCCGGTGCCCGGCGCGGTCGGCCTGACCACGCCGTTCGGCGGCGTCGAGGTCACCGCACGGGGGCCGGACGCCGAGCGGCTCCGGCGGCGGAAGCTCAGGCAGGTGGAGAAGTACCTGGCCGCGCAGGCCGACTGGTTCACCGCTCCGGGGCTGCGGCCGGGCCGGTGGGTCCGCTACGAGGCGCCGCTGCGGGTGGTCACCCTCCGGGGCTCGCACCAGGACCTGGTCCTGTTCGTCGATCCGGCGCCCGGCGAGGACCCGGAGTACGACCGCGAGTCGGACGGCCGGCTGCTGCTGCACGGCTCCGCGCACCACCTGGTCGGCGGCCCGCCGCCGGCCGTCGACGGACCTTCGCTCGGCTACCACCCCGGGGCCGAGACCTCGGGCGGCTCCTTCGTCCGGACCGTGGTCGGCGAGGTGGTCCGGGCCCTGGAGCTGGAACTGGCCCTGGAGAACGGTGCGTCCGCCGGGGCCGGCGGGTCGGCCGCGCTGCCGGGTCCCGGTGTGCGGGACCTGCTGCGCTCGCTGGACCTGACCGGGCCCGAGGTCTCCACCGCTGCCCGGGTGGCCGGCTACGCCCGCGTCACCGCGGTGCTCCCCGCGACCGATGCCGTGCCGCGGTGCCTCGTCGCCAGCCCGCTCGGGGTGGAGTACCACTCCGGTCCGCGCTGAGCCCTCCCCGTCCCGGGCCGCGTCCTTCCCGGCCGCGTGCCCCGGCCCACGCCGAGCGGACGGCTCGGGAGGGTCGGGGCGGGGCCGCCGGCGGCGGTGACGGAGGCGGGGGCGGCCTTCAGTACGCCACGGTGAACCTGCTGCGGAGGTGGGCGGGGTGCTCGGCCTCGTCGAGCAGGGCGACGGCGAGGTCCTCCATCGAGATGGCCGAGGTACCGGCGGCGTCGACCACGAGCTCGTCCCGGCCCAGTCGGTAGCGGCCGGTGCGCTCGCCGGGTTCGAGGAGGGCGGCGGGGCTGAGGTACGTCCAGTCGACCCCGGCGTCGGCGCGGTACAGGTCGAGCTGTTCGCGGCAGGCGTCGGCGATGGGACGCCAGGCGGCGGGGAAGCCGGGGTCGTCGACGACGGTCCTGCCGTCGCCGCCGGGCAGGGCGAGGCTGCCGGCGCCGCCGACGACCAGCAGCCGCACGCCGGTTCCGGTCAGGCCGGCGAGCAGGCCCTCGGTGGCGACGGCCAGTTCGTCCTCGTGGCCGGGCGCCGGACGGGTGGCCGTGATCAGCACGTCCTGGTCGGCGGCGAGCCGGCGGACGTCCTCGGGGTCGCGGGCGTCGCCACCGGCGATGACGGCCGACGGTGGGAGCCGGTGCGGGCGGGCGGGGTCGCGCAGGACGGCGGTGACCCGGTGCCCGCGGGCGAGGGCCTCGGTCACGACCCGGCTGCCGACGTTGCCGTTCGCGCCGAACACGGTGATGCGCATGGGAGTTCTCCTGGAAGGTCCGGGAAGGGGAGGGAAGGGTACGAGGCGGTGACGGAACCGGGGCGGTCCGGCGTTCAGGCGGTCCGGTGCCGGGTCCGGGCGGGCGCGCGGTCCACGGCCTCGGGCGGCGACCCGGCGGCCCCGGCGGGCGGTGCCTCCGCCGCGGCCTTCGGCGCGGTGCCCGACCGCTGGGTCTGGGCGGCGACCAGCGAGCCGAGCACGATCAGCGCGCCGAGGGCCTGGACGGGCGAGAGGTCCTGGCCGAGGACGAGCCAGCCGAGCGCGGTGGCGACGACCGGGCTGAGCAGGCCGAGGAAGGTGACGGAGGTCGGCGGCAGGGCGCGGATGCCGCGGAACCAGAGCGCGTACGCGACGGCCGCGCCGATCAGGCTCAGGTAGCCGTAGCCGAGCAGGTTGGCGCCGGTGAGGTGGGACGGCGGCGGGCCCTCGACGAACAGGGTGACCGGGAGCAGCAGGAGTCCGCCTGCGGTGAGCTGCCAGCCGGTGACGGCGAGCAGCGGGGCCGGTGAGGTCCAGCGCTTGGAGAGGACGACGCCGGTGGCCATGACCACCGCGCCGCCGAGCGCGGCGGCGATGCCCAGGGCGTCCAGTCGGGCGTCGGCCCGCAGCACGAGCAGGCTGACGCCCGCCACGCCGGCGATGCCGGAGAGCAGGGTGCGCAGCGAGATGCGGTCGCCGAGCAGGACGGCCGACAGGCCGGCGGCGATCAGCGGTTGGACGGCGCCGACGGTGGCCGCGACTCCGCCGGGCAGCCGGTAGGCGGCGACGAAGAGCAGGGCGAAGAAGGCGCCGATGTTGAGTGCGCCCAGGACGAGGGAGCGCCACCACCAGCTGCCTTTCGGGAGCTTCCGGGTGAGGGCCAGGAGGAGCAGTCCGGCGGGCAGGGCCCGGAGCACTCCGGCGAGGAGCGGGCGGTCGGGCGGCAGGAGTTCGGTCGTGACGAGGTAGGTGGAGCCCCAGATGGCAGGGGCCAGGGCGGTGATCAGCACGATGGCGAGGCGATTCCTTAGCACTAAGCAAACATATCTCAGCGCTAAGGCATCTGGAGCGGGGTGCAGGCGCTCGATGGCTGTGAGCTATCTCACCACTAAGGAATCGCCTAGGCTGGGGATCGTGGCAGAGCACGCAGAACACCCAGAACACGCGCAGCGCACCGCTCACGCGGACCGTGCGGCGCAGTCCGACCACGTGGACCGGGTCGTGGGGCAGTGGGGCGCGGAGCGGCCCGACCTCGACGTCTCGCCGATGGCGGTGATCGGCCGCCTCAACCGCCTCTCCCGGCTGATCGACGCCGAGCTGAAGCGCACCTTCGCCCTGCACGGCCTGGACTTCGCCTCCTTCGACGTCCTCGCGACGCTCCGGCGCAGCGGCCCGCCCTACCGCCTCACCCCGACCGGCCTGATGCAGTGCGCGATGGTCACGTCGGGCGCGATCAGCCAGCGCCTCGACCGCCTGGAGGCCCGGGGGCTGGTCACCCGGACCCCGAGCGGTTCGGACGGGCGCAGCCGCGAGGTGGCGCTCACCGAGGAGGGGCACGCCCTGATCGACCGCGCCCTCCCCGACCACCTCGCCACCGAGCGCCGGATCCTCGCCGGGCTGGACGCGACGCAGACCACCGCGCTGATCGACGCCCTGCGCACCCTGCTCGCCGCCCTCGGTGACCACCCGGAGTGAGACCGGTCGGGGTGGGACCGCCGGAGTGAGACCGCCCCGGGTGAGACCACCCGGAGCGGGACCGCCCGGCGCAGCCGGCTTGTGGGCGGCCCACCCCGGGCCGGCCGCGCCGGCTACGGGTTGACCGCCACCGCCTTGAAGAACGTGTAGTGGAACGTCCCGCCCGGCTCGGCCGTGCGGCGGAGGTCGGCGGCGCCCCGGTCGAACGCCTCGCCCGTGGTCAGACCGGCCGCGACCGCCTCGTCGCGCACCGACTCGACCATGGCGACGAAGGTGCGCCGGGTGAACCCCTCCATCAGCTCCGGGCGGCCGCCGTCCGCGTAGACGGTGCGCGGGGCGACCGAGACGTCCCGGAAACCGGCGCCGGTCAGCAGGGGATGGAGCTGCCGGCCGAGCAGGCCGTCGCCGCCCGCGTCCGCCTGGAGCCTGACCAGGTGGCCGACGACCGCGTCGGCCGCCGCGCTGCGCGGGTGGAAGAAGGCGGAGCCGTGGTCCCCCTCGATCACCGTGACCGTGCCGCCGGGACGCAGGACGCGGCGCAGCGCCGCCAGGGCCGCCGCCGGGTCCGCGAGGTGCTCCAGCACGAAGCAGACGAAGAGGTGGTCGAAGCTGCCGTCCGCGAACGGCAGGTGGTGCAGGTCCCCGTGGTGCCACGTGACGTGCGCGCCGGGCGCCGCCGCCGCCACGCGGGCGCGTGCCTCGGCGAGCGAGTCCGCCGACAGGTCGGTGGCCGTCAGAAGCGCGTCCGGGCTGGTGGCCAGCAGGTGCACCGTCTGCGCCCCGACGCCGCACCCGGCCTCCAGCACCCGGCTGCCCGGCGGGTAAGCGGTGCCGGTGTGGAGCAGTTCGGCGAGGGAGTCGGCCTGGTCGCCGAGCCGCCGGGCCTCGGCGGGGGAGTAGCCGTGCACGTAGGCCGGGTCGACGGCGCCGGTGCCGTCGGCGTGCCGGCCGGTCGAGTCCGGCCGGGCGGTGGTCGGGCCGATCGGCTCGGTCCGGTCGGTCCGGTCGGTCCGGTCGGTCGGGGTGGTCGCGGTCGCCGGTGTGCTGCTCGTCGTCGTCATGCCCCCACCCTCACGGCACAATGGACCCGTGAACAGGTCCAATGATCAGCCCATGGACAGGTCCAAAGAAGCCGGTGCGGACTTCCTCCAGCTCGACCCGCGGGAGGCCCCGGCCGGTGGACTCGCCGACTGGCTGGCCCACCGGCTCCGCCGGGCCGTCACCGACGGCCGGCTCCCGGTCGGCAGCCGGCTGCCCGCCACCCGCGTGCTCGCGGCCGACCTGCGGGTCTCGCGGGGCGTCGTGACGGACGCCTACCGGCGCCTCGCGGAGGAGGGCCGGGTCGCGGGGCGGGGGAGGGGCGGCACGGTCGTGGTCGATCCGCTGGCCCCGCCCGCGCGTGCGGGCGCGGGGGCGTCGACCCGCCCGCGGACCGGCACCGCCGCCCCGCTCGCCTCCGCCGCCCCGGCCGGGCCGGTACCGGTACCGCCGTCGGCGCCGGAGCGCGAACCCGAGCGCCCGACCCTGTTCGACGGCGCGCCCGTCCCCGCCAGCTTCGACGGCCTGCGCGCCGCACCCTCCCGGATCGACCTCACACCGGGCGTCCCCGACCTCGCCGCGTTCCCCCGCACCGCCTGGCTCCGGGCCGAGCGGGCGGTCCTCGCCGGCCTCGCCGCCGACGAGTTCGGCTACGGCGACCCGCGCGGCACCCCCGCGCTCCGCCACGCCGTCGCCCGCTGGCTGGGCCGCAACCGGGGCATCCACGCCGACCCCGACGACGTCATCGTCGTCGCCGGCGCGGCCCAGGCGCTCGCGCTGGTGGGCGAGGTGCTCCGTGCGGACGGTCTCGACGTCGTCGCCGTGGAGGACCCGGGCTCGCTCGGCACCCGCCAGCACCTCCGCCACCGGATCACCGCCACCCCGCCCGTCCCGGTCGACGCCGACGGCATCCGGGTCGACGCGCTGCGGGCCACCGGGGCGCGCGCCGTGCTGCTCACACCCGCCCACCAGTTCCCGACGGGGGTGGTGCTCGGCGGTGCCCGGCGGCGGGAGCTGCTCCAGTGGGCCGCGGACGGCGGGCTCGTGATCGAGGACGACTACGACGCCGAGCACCGCTACGACCGCCCGCCGGTGCCGGCGCTCCACGGCGTCCTCCCCGACCGGGTCCTCTACCTGGGCAGTGTCTCCAAGCTCCTCGCCCCCGCCCTGCGGACCGGCTGGATGCTCGCGCCCGCCCGCTACCGGGACCGGCTGATCGACGCCAAACGCCTCGCCGACCTCGGGAACGCCGCGCTGCCGCAGCTCGTCCTCGCCCGGCTGATGGAATCGGGTGAGCTGGAGCGCCACCTGCGGCTGCTGCGCCCCCGCCACCGGCGCCGCCGCGACGCGATGGTCGCCGCCATCGGCGCCCACCTCCCCGGCGCGGTCGTGCACGGCGCCGCCGCCGGACTGCACCTGCTGCTCACCTTCCCGGGCGGCCTCGCCTGCACCGACACCGAACTGGCCACGGCGGCGCTCGCCCACGGCGTCAAGCTGCAGCCGCTCTCCTGGCACGCCCGGCTGCCGCACCCGCCGGGGCTCGTCCTCGGCTACGCGGCCGGCACGCCCGGCGAGATCGAGGAGGGGGTGGCCGTCCTCGGACGGCTGCTCCGGGAGGCGGAGTGACCGCTCCCGGGGGGAGGCTGCTGGTGTCGCACCGGGTCGGCCGCGCAGCCGAGGACGAGCGTCCGGGCGCGGCCGGCCCGGCCCGGCGACCTGCCGTGTGCGGCCGTCACGATCCGCCGTACGCGGTGGTCACTCCGTGCCCGGCAACCGCACCGACCCCGCCGAGCGCATCGAGATCGCCGAACCCCTGACCTAGGGAGGCCGGATGCCGACGCCCCGCAGCACGGTCCGCGTCACGGTCCTGGCTCTGCTGCTGACCGCCCTGTCCACGGTCGTGCCGGCCGTCCGGCCCGGTCCGGTCCGCAGCGTCCCGCCGCCGAGCCCCGCCGCCGAGCGGGCGGCACCCATGGCGGATGCCGCCGTGGAGCCGGTTTCCACGGAGAGGACCACACCAGTGCGCACCACCGATTCCCGCACGCTCGCCGGACGGCGGGTCGTCTACTCCTATCCCGGGCCGATCCCGCCGCCCGCCCTGCTCCAGACCGTCCGGGAGGGCCGGGCGGCCGGCGTCATCCTGTTCAAGGAGAACGCCGCCTCCCCGGCCCAGCTCCAGGCCGCCGTCCGGCAGTTGAGCCAGGCGGCGGCCGAGGCCCCGGGCGGGTCCCCGCTCCTGCTGATGACCGACCAGGAGGGCGGCAAGATCCGCCGGCTCCCCGGTGCGCCCGAACTCTCGGCCCGCCGGACCGGACTGGCCGCCGATCCGCCGGCCGAAGCCGCCCGGTCGGGCACCGGAGCGGCGCAGACCCTCGCGGCCGCCGGCCTGAACGTCAACCTCGCACCCGTCCTCGACGTCTACGACGCCCCCGACAACTTCATCGACCACCACGAGCGCTCCTACAGCCAGGACCCCGCCGTGGTCGGCGAGTTGGGGGCGGCCTACCTCGCCGCGCAGCAGGCCCTCGGGGTGGCGGCCACCGCCAAGCACTTCCCCGGTCTGGGCGCCGCGGCCCGTGAGGAGAACACCGACGAGCGCCCTGTCACCCTGCCCGTCTCGCTCGTCGACCTGCGGGAGCGCGGCCTGGCGCCGTACCGGGCGGCGATCGCCGCCGGCGTCCATCTGGTGATGACCTCCTGGGCCGTCTACCCCGCCCTCGATCCCGGCCGCCCGGCCGGTCTCTCGTCCGTCGTCGTCCAGGGGGAACTGCGCGCCCGGCTCGGCTTCGAGGGCGTCACCGTCACCGATGCCCTGGAGGCCGGGGCGCTCGCCGCCTTCGGCGACACCGCCGCCCGGACCCTCGCCGCCGCAGAGGCGGGGATGGACCTCCTGCTCTGCTCGGCGCGCGACGTGCACCAGGGCGACGCGGCGGCCCAGGCCCTCGCCGCCGCCCTCGACGACGGCCGCCTCGACCGTGCCGCCTTCACGGAGGCCGTCGGCCGGGTGGACGCCCTGCGGACCTCGCTCGCTGCTCCCTGACCACCGGTCACCGCACCGCCGCGCCGCCGCGCCCGGACGGCCCGGTGGCGGGCTCACCCGTCGCCGAGCAGCTCGCGCAGGTCCAGGATGCGGTACCCGTGGCTGCGGACCGCGTCGATGATCAGGGGGAGGGCCTCGGCGTCCAGGCAGCGGCGGTCGGCGGCGGGCGCGTCCTCCGCACTGCCGACGTGGAGCTGGAGGAGAGCGCCCGGCGTGAGAGCCGCCATGGCGCGCTCGACCACCCGGCTGATCGTCATGCCACCCGACACGCCGAGGTAGCCGTTGGTGTCGGTGGTGAATTCGAGGTCGGCGAAGCCGAGGGCGTTGACCCCGGCGATCGCCTCCGGGGTGGTCTCGCTGTAGGGGAATCGGAAGAACGGCAGCGGTTCGGCCCCCGCCGCGGCGCGGATCGCGGCGTCGGCGCGCAGCACCTCCGCGCGGGCCCGGTCGGGCCGGAGGCCGGTGAAGTGCGGGTGGCTGTAGGAGTGGTTGCCGAGGCCGTGGCCCGCCGCGGCGACGGCGCGCACGGCGCCCGGGTGCTGCTCGGCGTACTGGCCGGTGGGGAAGAAGGTCGCGGGTGCGGACCGGTCGCGCAGGGTGGCCAGGACGGCGGCGAGGCCGGTCTCGTCCCAGGCCGCGTTGAAGGTGAGCGCCACGACCCGCTCCTCGACGGGGAGCCGGCGGACCTCCTGGCCGAGGAGGGTCGGCGGTGCCGGAGCCGCCACCGCCGACCCCAGGGTGGCGAGGGTGGCGAGGGTGGCGAGAAGGCTGGCGCGAAAGGTGGTGAGGGTGGCGCGAAGACGGTGCACGTCCGATCAACACGCGCCGACCCAAAGCGGAAACGAACGGACACGGAGGGTCATCCGGATGGCAGGCTTGCGGCCGTGACTGTGCACCCACTCGTACACGAGATCGCTGACGCCTATCTGTCCCTGGTCGACGCAGCCGCACCCGGGCTGGTCGAGGGCCTCTACCTGACCGGCTCGACCGCTCTGGACGACTTCCACCCCGAGCGGAGCGACATCGACTTCGTGGCGGTGTCCGCCGATCCGGTCGGCGTGGACCAGCTCGCCGGGTTGGAGCGGGCCCACGCCCTGCTCGCGGCCAAGTACCCGCGACCGTTCTTCGACGGGCCCTACCTGACCTGGGACGAGCTGGCGGGTGCGCCCTCGCAGGCCGCGCCGGGTCCGCACGCGTTCGAGGGGAAGGTCCGTCACCGGGTGCGGTCCGACCGCAATCCGGTGCTCTGGCACACGCTCGCGCACCACGGCGTGACGCTCTGCGGACCGCGCGCCCAGGAGCTGATGATCGACACCGACCCGGGGGAGCTGGCCCTCTGGACGGCGGGGAACCTGGGCGAGTACTGGCGCCCGTGGTGGCGGCGGGCCTCCCGGCTGACCACGAGACCGGGGCTGGCCTGCCTCGGCGGGCAGGGGCCGGCCTGGGGCGTGCTGGGGGTGAGCCGGCTGCACTACACGCTGGCGACCGGGCGGATCACGTCGAAGCGCGGAGCGGGTGAGTACGCCCGGGAGGCCTTCGACGGCCGGTGGCACCGGATCGTGGACGAGTGCCTGCGGGTCCGCGAGGGCCGTCGGCACCGCTCGCTCTACCCGAACCCGTTCGTCCGGCGGGCGCACGCCCTCGCGTACATGGACATGGCGATCGAGAGCGCGCAGGGGCTGGGCGCCGGGCGGCTGCCCCTGGGGTAGCGGCCCGGCGGCTGGGGCCGGCC
>NZ_JBHXKE010000102.1:0-32283 GCF_042722765.1 Kitasatospora sp. NPDC058406 | reverse complement strand
ACCTCTTCGTGGAGGTCGGACTGCCCGCCGAGCGTGTCGTGGCCGTGCCCCACTTCGCGGTGGGTTCGGTGGACGACGTAAACCGTTGACGGCAGCCCCGGGCCGGGCGCCCGACCGCACACCGGGCGCCCGGCCGGCACCCGAGGACCCCACGGATACACGGACGAAGGACTGAAGCACCATGACTGACGCACTGAAGCGCCTCAGCGACGAAGGCGTGGCGATCTGGCTGGACGACCTCAGCCGCAAGCGCCTCAACAGCGGCAACCTCGCCGAGCTGGTGCAGCACAAGCACGTGGTGGGCGTCACCACCAACCCGACCATCTTCCAGAAGGCCATCGGCGGCGGGGACTCCTCCTACGACGGCCAGCTGCGCGACCTCGCGGTCCGCAAGGTCACCACGGACGAGGCCGTCCGCATGATCACCACCTCGGACGTGCGGGACGCCGCCGACGTGCTGCGCCCGGTCTACGACGCCTCGAACGGCCGTGACGGCCGGGTCTCCATCGAGGTCGACCCGCGGCTCGCCCACGAGACCGCCGCCACCGTCGCCGAGGCGAAGCAGCTGTGGTGGCTGGTCGACCGCCCGAACGTGTTCATCAAGATCCCCGCGACCAGGGCCGGCCTGCCCGCGATCGGCGAGGTCATCGGCAGGGGCATCAGCGTCAACGTCACGCTGATCTTCTCGCTGGAGCGCTACAGGGCCGTCATCGACGCCTACCTGACCGGTCTGGAGGCCGCCAAGGCCAAGGGCCTGGACCTCTCGCAGATCGAGTCGGTCGCGTCCTTCTTCGTGTCCCGTGTCGACACGGAGATCGACAAGCGCCTGGACAAGATCGGCGGCGACGCCCGGGACCTCCGTTCCAAGGCCGCGCTCGCCAACGCCCGCCTCGCCTACCAGGCGTACGAGGAGGTCTTCGGCAGCGTCGACGCCAAGACCGCCGGCAGCGACCGCTGGCGCGCCCTGGAGGCCGCCGGCGCCAAGCCGCAGCGCCCGCTCTGGGCCTCCACCGGCGTCAAGGACCCGGCCCTGCCGGACACCCTGTACGTCACCGAGCTGGTCGCCCCGGGCACCGTCAACACCATGCCCGAGGCCACCCTTGAGGCGACCGGCGACCACGGCGTGGTCACCGGCGGCACCATCGTCCCCAACTACGCCGACGCCAAGGCCGTCATGGACGCCATCGCCGCCGCCGGCGTGGACTACGACGACGTCGTGCAGGTCCTGGAGGACGAGGGCGTGGAGAAGTTCGAGCAGTCCTGGAACGAGCTGCTCGACACCGTCACCGCTTCTCTGGCCTCCTTCGCCGGCGAGAAGTGACCCCTGCTCACACAGCCAGCGCACGAAAGCGGAGTTCATCAAGTGAGCACTGACTTCCCTGAGTTGACGTCGGACTCGGACGCAGGCGACCCCACGCCGGCCCCCGTCAACCCGCTTCGTGACCCCACCGACCGGCGGCTCCCGCGCATCGCGGGGCCGTCCGGCCTGGTCATCTTCGGGGTCACCGGCGACCTGTCCCGCAAGAAGCTGATGCCGGCCATCTACGACCTGGCCAACCGCGGCCTGCTGCCGCCGGGCTTCTCGCTCGTCGGCTTCGCCCGCCGCGAGTGGGAGGACGAGGACTTCGCCAAGGAGGTGCACGACGCGGTCAAGGACCACGCCCGCACCCCCTTCCGCGAGGAGGTCTGGCAGCAGCTCGCCAAGGGCATGCGCTTCGTCCAGGGCGACTTCGACGACGACGACGCCTTCGACAAGCTCCGCGCGACCATCGAGGAGCTGGACAAGGCGCAGGGCACCGGCGGCAACTTCGCCTTCTACCTCTCCGTCCCGCCGAAGTTCTTCCCGACCGTCGTCCAGCAGCTGAAGAAGCACGGCCTGGCCGACCCGCCCCAGGGTTCCTGGCGCCGCGCCGTCATCGAGAAGCCCTTCGGCCACGACCTGGAGTCCGCCCAGGAGCTGAACCGGATCGTCCACGAGGTCTTCCCCCGGGACGAGGTCTTCCGGATCGACCACTACCTGGGCAAGGAGACCGTCCAGAACATCCTGGCGCTCCGCTTCGCCAACCAGATGTTCGAGCCGATCTGGAACCGGTCGTACGTCGACCACGTGCAGATCACCATGGCGGAGGACATCGGCATCGGCGGCCGGGCCGGCTACTACGACGGCATCGGCTCGGCCCGGGACGTCATCCAGAACCACCTGCTCCAGCTGATGGCGCTCACCGCCATCGAGGAGCCGGCGTCCTTCCACCCGAAGGCGCTGGTGGCCGAGAAGCTCAAGGTGCTCAGCGCCGTCAAGCTCCCGGCCGACCTCGGCAAGCACACCGTGCGCGGCCAGTACGCGTCCGGCTGGCAGGGCGGCGAGGAGGTCGTCGGCTACCTCGACGAGGACGGCATCAACCCGGACTCCAAGACGGACACCTACGCGGCCATCAAGCTGGAGATCAACAACCGCCGCTGGGCGGGTGTGCCGTTCTACCTGCGGACCGGCAAGCGGCTGGGCCGTCGGGTCACCGAGATCGCGGTGGTCTTCCAGCGCGCCCCGTACCTGCCGTTCGACTCCTACGCGACCGAGGAGCTGGGGCAGAACGCCCTGGTCATCCGGGTCCAGCCGGACGAGGGCGTCACCGTGCGGTTCGGCTCCAAGGTGCCGGGCACCTCCTTCGAGGTCCGCGACGTCACGATGGACTTCGCCTACGGCGAGTCCTTCACCGAGTCGTCCCCCGAGGCGTACGAGCGGCTCATCCTCGACGTGCTGCTCGGGGACGCCAACCTGTTCCCGCGCCACCAGGAGGTCGAGCTGTCCTGGCAGATCCTCGACCCGATCGAGAGGTTCTGGGACGCGCACGGCAAGCCCGCGCAGTACCCGGCCGGCACCTGGGGACCGGCCGAGGCTGACGAGATGCTCGCACGAGACGGCAGGAGCTGGCGCCGGCCATGAAGATCGACCTTACGAACACCACGTCCAGCAAGATCAACGCCGCCCTGATGGAGGCGCGCCGGGCCAGCGGTTCCACCGCTGCCGGCATGGTGCTCACCCTGGTGATCGTGACCGACGAGGGCAGCGCGTACGACGCCCTCAAGGCCGCCAACGACGCCTCCCGCGAGCACCCCTCGCGCACCCTGGCGGTCATCAAGCGCGCCGGGCGTTCGCCCCGGGCCCGCGCCGAGACCCGCCTGGACGCCGAGATCCTGGTCGGCTCCGACGCCGGCTCCGGCGAAACGGTCATCCTGCGCATGCACGGCGAGCTGGTCTCGCACGCGCAGTCGGTCGCCCTGCCGCTGCTGCTGCCGGACGCCCCGGTCGTGGTCTGGTGGCCGGAGAATGCGCCGCTGCACCCGGCGCAGGACCCGCTGGGCTCGATCGCCCAGCGCCGGATCACCGACGCGGTCACCGCCGAGTCCCCGGTCGGCCAGCTCGCCCAGCGCGCCCAGAGCTACACCCCGGGCGACACCGACCTGGCCTGGACCCGGATCACCGGCTGGCGCTCGATGCTGGCCGCCGCGCTGGACCAGCGGCCGTCCACGATCACCTCCGCGGTGGTCGAGGGCGAGCCGTACAACCCCAGCGTCGAGCTGCTCGGCCTCTGGTTGCACACCCGGCTGCACGTGCCCGTCGAACGGGTCGTCACCAACGGCCCGGGCATCACCGCGGTGCACCTGCGCACCACGGACGGGGACATCACCCTGGACCGCCCGGACGGCCTGATGGGCACGCTTTCCATGCCCGGCTCGCCGGACCGCCAGGTGGCGCTGAAGCGCCGCGAGACCTCGGAGCTGATCGCCGAGGAGCTGCGCCGGCTCGACCCGGACGACATCTACGCGGCGGCCGTGCGCACGCCGGTGGACCGGCTGCTCGAACCGACCGCCGCCGAGTCGGCCGCGCGGGCCGAGGTGGCCGACAAGGTCGCCGAGGAGGCCGTGGCGGAGGCCGCCGGGGCCGCGGTGGCCGCCGAGGCCCCCGCACCCGCCCCTGCTCCGGCCCCCGCTCCGGCGAAGAAGCCGGCCGGCAAGCGCGGTGCCAAGAAGGCGGAGGCATGACGGCCGCCACCCCGCAGCTGGTCGTCCACCGGGACAAGGAGCTGATGGCCCAGGCGGCCGCGGCCCGGCTGATCACCCGGATCGTGGACGCCCAGTCCGCCCGCGGCACCGCCTCGGTGGTGCTCACCGGCGGACGCAACGGCAACGCCCTGCTGGCCGCCATCGCCGCCTCCCCGGCGCGGGACGCGGTCGACTGGGCCCGGCTCGACCTCTGGTGGGGCGACGAGCGGTTCGTGGCCGCCGCCGACCCGGACCGCAACGCCGTCCAGGCCCGGGCCGAGCTGCTGGACGCCGTCCCGCTCGACCCGGCGCGGGTGCACGAGATGCCCGCGTCGGACGGCGTGGACGGCTCGGACGTCGAGGCCGCCGCCGCGCGCTACGCGGAGGAGCTGGCGAAGGCGGCCGGTCCCGGCGACCGGCTCGGTGTCCCCGCCTTCGACGTGCTGCTGCTCGGCGTCGGCCCGGACACCCACGTCGCCTCGCTCTTCCCCGAGCACCCCGGCGTCCGGGAGACCGCACTGACGGTGGTCGGCGTGCGCGGCGCGCCCAAGCCCCCGCCGACCCGGATCTCGCTCACCCTCCCGGCGATCCGGGAGGCCCGCGAGGTCTGGCTGCTGGCGGCGGGCGAGGACAAGGCGGGCGCGGTCGCGCTGGCCCTGTCCGGCCCCGGCGAGCTCCAGGCGCCCGCCTCCGGCGCGTACGGGCGCGGGCGCACGCTGTGGCTGCTGGACCGTTCCGCGGCGGCCCAACTGCCGCCCCAGCTCTACCCCCCGGCCTCGGCCTGAGCATGCGCGAAGGGCGTCACCGTTCTCCCGAACGGTGACGCCCTTCGGCGTTGCTCGTCGCCCGCAGCCGGGCGGTTGCGACCCGTGGCTCAGATCTCGCCCCGGAGCTTGGCCAGCGCCTCGGCGAGGATCGCCTCGCCGTCGGCGTCGGTGCGCCGCTCGCGGACGTAGGCGAGGTGGGTCTTGTACGGCTCGTTGCGGGACGGGGCGGGCGGGTTGTGCTCGTCCTGGCCGGCCGGGAACCCGCACCGCGGGCAGTCCCAGGTCTCCGGGATGACCGCTTCGGCAGCGAAGCTCGGACGGGTCTCGTGCTTGTTGGCACACCAGAAGGTGATCCGGTTGCGGGGGGCGGACTCGCCACGCTCCGCCTCACCCATCGGGCCGGCTCCGACCCTGCTGCCACGGATGGCGTTGCCACTTGCCACGGTCTGACTCCCTGCGTGCTGGTGCGCCGACCCGCCGCGATGCGCGTCGGTGGCGAAAGTCGTCCTAGTGTAAGCAGGAGTTAAGGTTGCGCCATCACCGGCTCCGCCCCGGACCGTTCCAGCATAGGCCGCGGGGCGACGGGGCGTCAGAGGTACGTCAGCTCTTGTACTTCATGACCAGGCCGAGCACCATGATGGACGCGAACCAGCCGAGCCCGACCACGATCGTGATGCGGTCCAGGTTGCGCTCGGCCACCGCCGAGCCGCCACCGGTCGACATCGCGCCGCCGCCGAACATGTCCGACAGGCCGCCGCCCTTCCCCTTGTGCAGCAGCACCAGGAGGATCATCAGCAGGCTGAAGACGATCAGGGCAATCGAGAACCCGATAACCACGACGGGACCAACTCTCTCGTATCTTCGGCGAAGGGGCCGGGCCGCGTACGGCGGCCCGGCCCCAAAGCCTACGTTGCTGCGGCGGCGTTAGCCTACTGCCTGGTCACGGTACCGCACGATCTTGACGAACTCGTCGGCGTCCAGCGAGGCACCGCCGACCAGGCCGCCGTCGACGTCGGGCTTGGCCATCAGGCCGGCCGCGCTGGAGGACTTGACCGAACCGCCGTAGAGCACCCGGACCTTCCCGGCCAGCTCGGCGTCGTACAGCTCGGCGATCCGCGCGCGGATGGCGGCGCAGACCTCCTGGGCGTCCTCGGGGGTCGCCACCTCGCCGGTGCCGATCGCCCAGACCGGCTCGTAGGCGACCACGACCGACTCGGCCTGGTCGGCCGGGACGCCCTGCAGGCCGCCGTCGAGCTGGGCCAGGGTGTACTCGACGTGGGTGCCGGCCTTGCGGATCTCCAGCGGCTCGCCGATGCAGAGGATCGGGGTGATCCCGGCGCGGTAGGCGGCCTTCACCTTGGCGTTGACGATCTCCTCGTTCTCGCCGTGGTACTGGCGGCGCTCCGAGTGGCCGATCACCGCGTAGGTGCACTTGAGCTTGGCCAGCATCGGGCCGGAGATCTCGCCGGTGTAGGCACCGGAGTCGTGCTGCGAGATGTCCTGCGAGCCGTACTTGATCTTCAGCTTGTCGCCGTCGACCAGGGTCTGCACCGAGCGGAGGTCGGTGAAGGGCACGAGGACGGCCACCTCGACCGACTCGTAGTCCTTGTCGGCCAGCGCGAAGGCCAGCTTCTGGGTGTGCTGGATGGCCTCGAGGTGGTTGAGGTTCATCTTCCAGTTGCCCGCCATCAGCGGGAGACGCTCAGTCATTGCGTTGTCAGCCTTCCAGGGCGGCGAGACCGGGAAGGGTCTTGCCCTCCAGGTACTCGAGGCTCGCGCCACCGCCGGTCGAGATGTGCCCGAACTTCGTCTCGTCGAAGCCCAGGATACGGACGGCCGCGGCGGAGTCCCCGCCACCGACCACGGAGAACGCGTCGCCGTCGACCAGGGCCTGGGCGACGGCCTTGGTGCCCTCGGCGAAGGCCGGGTGCTCGAAGACGCCCACCGGACCGTTCCAGAACACCGTCTTCGCGTCGGCCAGCTTCGCCGCGAACAGCTCGCGGGACTTGGGGCCGATGTCCAGGCCCTCCTTGTCGGCCGGGATGCCGTCGGCGTCCACGACCGCGAAGTCCTCGACCGGTGCGAACGTCTTGGTGTCGGGGAACGACCCGGAGATCGCGACGTCCACCGGCAGCACGAACTCGACGCCGCTCTCCTCGCCGCGCTTCAGGTAGTCCAGCACCGTCGGGATCTGGTCCTCCTGCAGCAGCGAGATGCCGACCTCGTGGCCCTTGGCCTTGAGGAAGGTGTACGCCATGCCGCCGCCGATCAGGATGCGGTCGGCCTTGCCGAGCAGGTTGTCGATCACGCCGACCTTGTCGGAGACCTTGGAGCCGCCGAGCACCACCACGTACGGGCGCTCGACCTCCTCGGTGAGGCGCTTGAGCACGCCGACCTCGGTGGCGATCAGGTCGCCGACCGCGTGCGGCAGGCGGGCCGGCAGGTCGAACACCGAGGCGTGCTTGCGGTGCACCGCACCGAAGCCGTCGCCGACGTAGAGGTCGGCGAGGTCCGCCAGCTGGTCGGCGAAGGCGCCGCGCTCGGCGTCGTCCTTGCTGGTCTCCCCGGCGTTGAACCGCAGGTTCTCGAGCAGCGTGACCTCGCCGTCGGCCAGGGCGGCGACGGTGGCCTTCGCGCTCTCACCCACGGTGTCGGTCGCGAACGCGACCGGCGTGCCGAGGATCTCGCCGAGGCGGACGGCCACCGGCGCGAGGGAGAACTGCGGGTCCGGCTCGCCCTTGGGGCGGCCGAGGTGGGAGGCGACGACGACCTTCGCTCCGCGCTCGACGAGCTTGGCGATGGTCGGGGCGACGGCGCGGATCCGGCCGTCGTCGGTGATCGTGGCGCCGGACAGCGGCACGTTCAGGTCCGCGCGGACGAACACGCGTCGGCCGGCGACGTCCAGGTCTTCGATGGTCTTCACGGTCTTCGGTCTCCTGGCGAGAAGGTGGAGCAGGCGACGGCACAACGGCGGGCCGTCAAAGGGGAGTTGAGGGTGCGCAGACGGAGGGCCCGGACGGCGTCGCACATGCCTTCCGGGCCCTCCCCCCTACTTCACATCAGCTCCCGCTGCGTCAGAGCCGGTCACCGACGAGGGTGGTCAGGTTGACGAGGCGGTTCGAGTAGCCCCACTCGTTGTCGTACCAGCCGAAGATCTTGACCTGGTTGCCCTGGACCATGGTCATCAGCGAGTCGAAGATCGTGGAGAACGGCGAGTTCACGATGTCGGAGGAGACGATCGGGTCCTCGGTGTACTGCAGGATGCCCTTGAGGGTGGTCTCCGAGGCCTTCTTGAACGCCTCGTTGACCTCGGCGACGGTGACGTCGCGCTCCAGGGTGACGACCAGGTCGGTGATCGAACCGGTCGGGACCGGAACGCGCAGCGAGGTGCCGTCCAGCTTGCCCTTGAGCTCGGGCAGGACCAGGGCGGTCGCCTTGGCGGCACCCGTCGAGGTCGGGATGATGTTGAGGGCCGCGGCGCGGGCGCGACGCAGGTCCTTGTGCGGGAAGTCCAGGGTGACCTGGTCGTTGGTGTACGCGTGCACCGTGGTCATCAGACCCTTGACGATGCCGAAGTTCTCGTTCAGCACCTTGGCCAGCGGCGCCACACAGTTGGTGGTGCAGGAGGCGTTGGAGATGACCGTGTGCTTCTCGGCGTCGTACTTCTCGTCGTTGACACCGATGACGATGGTGATGTCCTCGTCGGTGGCGGGCGCCGAGATGATGACCTTCTTGGCACCGGCGGTGACGTGCTTCTTGGCCGCCTCGGCCTTGGTGAAGATGCCGGTCGACTCGATGACGATGTCGACGCCCAGCTCGCCCCAGGGGAGGTTGGCCGGGTCACGCTCGGCGATGACCTTGAAGGTCTTGCCGTCGACGGTGATGCTGTCGGCGGTGTGCGAGACCTCGCCCTGGAAGGTGCCCAGGATCGAGTCGTACTTGAGCAGGTGCGCCAGGGTCTTGGTGTCGGTCAGGTCGTTGACACCGACGATCTCGATGTCCGCGCCCTGGGCCTGAACCGCACGGAAGAAGTTGCGGCCGATGCGGCCGAATCCGTTGATGCCTACCCGGATCGTCACGAACCGATCTCCTCGTTAGGTACGCCGGACGCTATGCCGACGGGGTGGAATTTGGGATGTCCCCGACCGCCTATGACCCTACCCCTCCGAGGCCGGGTAGAGCACATCAGCCCGCTTCGCAACCCCTGGCGTGGCGCGCGTTCCACGCACCTTCGGGCCTTCCGTCCTTGCCCTCCGGGGCAGTTGGTCCCGGGCCCGCGGGGCCCTCCGGCACGGGCCGCCGTCCCAGTCCCCGGACACGGCACCGCCGGTGCCCGAGGAACGGACACCGGCGGGGAGATCACCGTCGAGCGCGGTCGTCAAGAGTCAGTTGAGAGCCATCTCGTCCGTCAGGTTCGCCTCGGTGCTCGGCAGGCCGAGCTCGGAGGCACGCTTGTCGGCCATCGCCAGCAGCCGGCGGATCCGGCCGGCCACCGCGTCCTTGGTCAGCGGCGGGTCGGCGAGGGCGCCCAACTCCTCCAGCGAGGCCTGCTTGTGCTGCATCCGCAGCTGGCCGGCGGCGGCCAGGTGCTCCGGCACCTCCTCGCCGAGGATCTCCAGCGCGCGCTGCACCCGGGCGCCGGCCGCGACCGCGGCGCGGGCCGAGCGGCGCAGGTTGGCGTCGTCGAAGTTGGCCAGCCGGTTGGCGGTCGCCCGGACCTCGCGCCGCATCCGGCGCTCCTCCCAGGCCAGCACCGACTCGTGGGCGCCGAGGCGGGTGAGCAGCGCGCCGATGGCGTCGCCGTCACGGATCACCACCCGGTCCACGCCGCGCACCTCGCGGGCCTTGGCCGGGATGCCGAGCCGGCGGGCGGCGCCGACCAGGGCGAGGGCCGCCTCGGAGCCGGGGCAGGTGATCTCCAGCGACGAGGACCGGCCGGGCTCGGTGAGCGAGCCGTGTGCCAGGAAGGCCCCGCGCCAGGCCGCCTCGGCGTCGCAGGTGGCGCCGGAGACCACGGCCGGGGGCAGGCCCCGGATCGGGCGACCGCGGCCGTCCACGAGGCCGGTCTGGCGCGCCAGCAGCTCGCCGTCCTTGACCACCCGGACCACGTACCGGCTGCCGCGCCGCAGGCCGCCGGGGGCCATCACGACCAGGTCCGAGGAGTGTCCGAAGATCTCCAGCAGGTCCTTGCGCAGACGACGCGCGGCAGCGCCGGTGTCCAGCTCCGCCTCGATCACGATACGGCCGCTCACGATGTGCAGCCCGCCCGCGAATCGCAGGATCGCCGACACCTCCGCCTTGCGGCAGCAGGCCCGGGTGACCGGGAGCCGGCTGATTTCGTCCTTCACCGCTGGAGTCATCGCCATGGCCCGATCCTTCCATGTGTCCGGAAAATCCGGTCGTACGCGGCTGCCAAGAGCTCCGGGTCGTGTCGCGGCGTGCCGTCGGTGCGGGCGACCCGGCCGAGCACCAGGGCCGCGCCCATCCGCTCGGCGGCCTTCTCCAGGCCCGCCAGGTCGGCCTGGCCGAAGGCACCGCCGGTGACGGCGCGCTCGTCCACCAGGATCGCATCCACCGCAAGGGCGGGGGCGTGGTCGGCGATGACCTCCAGGTGGCGCTGCGGGGTGAAGCCCTCGGTCTCGCCGGGCTGCGGGGCCAGGTTCAGGGTGAGCAGGCGGCGGGCGCGGGTCTCGACCAGCGCCTTGACCAGGTCGGGCACCAGCAGGTGCGGCAGCACGCTGGTGAACCAGGAGCCGGGGCCGAGCACCACCCAGTCCGCCTCGCGGACGGCGGTGACCGCCTCCGGCACGGCCGGCGGCTCGTCCGGCACCAGCCGGACGGACTGCACGGTGCCCGGGGTCACCGCGACGCTGGCCTGGCCGCGGACGGCGGCGAGCTCGGCCGGGTACGCCGGGTCGTGGCCCCGGACGACCGCCTCGATGTCGAGCGGGACGGCCGACATGGGCAGCACCCGGCCCTGGACGTTGAGCAGCCGGCCCACCCAGTCCAGGGCGGCGACCGGGTCGCCGAGCTTCTCCCACAGCGCGACGATCAGCAGGTTGCCGACGGCGTGGCCGCCCAGCTCCCCGCTGCCGGTGAAGCGCTGCTGGATCACCTCGGACCAGGTGCGGCCCCAGTCGTCGTCGCCGCAGAGCGCGGCCAGCGCCTTGCGGAGGTCGCCCGGCGGCAGCACGCCCAGCTCCTCACGGAGCCGGCCGCTGGAGCCGCCGTCGTCCGCGACGGTGACCACCGCGGTGAGGTCGGTGGTGAGCCGGCGCAGCGCGGAGAGCGAGGCGGACAGGCCCTGACCGCCGCCGAGGGCGGTGATCCGGGGCGCCTGGTTGGTCCGGGGCGCCTGGTGGGGACGGGCCGGGCCGGTGCGGGCCGCCCCGGAGCGGGACCGGCCGGTCACGAAGGACCGGGCCGGGAGCCCACTCCGGTCGGCGGTCTTGTTCTGAAACTGCCGCCCGGGCACGTATCCCGTCACACCTACCTCGCGTTCCTCTTGCCCGCCGCCGGCCTCCGCCGGCGGCCGGCAGGGGGTACGGCGGCTACTCCCGTCCCATGTCCCGGTGGACGAGCACCGTTTCGACGCCGTCCGAGATGAGACGTTTCGTCAGGCGCTCGGACATCGCGACGCTGCGGTGCTTGCCACCGGTGCAGCCTACGGCAAGCGTCATGTAGCGCTTCCCCTCGCGCCGGTACCCCTCGGTGACGATGCGCAGCAGCTCCGCGTAACCGTTGAGGAACTCGTTGGCACCGGGCTGCTGGAAGACGTAGTCGGCGACGTCCCCGTCGGTGCCGGTACGGGCCCGCAGCTCGGGCACCCAGTGCGGGTTGGGCAGGAAGCGGCAGTCCACGACGAGGTCGGCGTCGACCGGCAGGCCGTACTTGAAGCCGAACGACATCACGGTGGCCCGCAGCTCGGGCTCGTCGTGGTCGGCGAACTGGGCGTCGAGCTTGGCGCGCAGCTGGTGGACGTTGAGGTTGGAGGTGTCGATCACCAGGTCGGCCTCGCCGCGCAGCTCGCGCAGCAGGTCGCGCTCCTGGGCGATGCCGTCGACGATCCGGCCGTCGGCCTGGAGCGGGTGCGGGCGGCGCACGCCCTCGAAGCGGCGGACCAGTGCGTCGTCGGACGAGTCCAGGAAGACCACGCGCAGCCGGATGCCGCGCTTCTCCAGTTCGTCCAGGGAGGTCAGCAGGTCGTCGAAGAACTGCCGGCCGCGGACGTCCACGACGGCGCCGATCCGGGCGACGTTGCCCTGGGAGCGGGCTCCGAGGTCGACCATGGTCGGGATGAGGGCCGGCGGCAGGTTGTCCACCACGAACCAGCCCAGGTCCTCCAGGCACTTGGCCGCGGTGGAGCGGCCGGCTCCGGACATGCCGGAGATGATCACCAGCTCCGGGGCGTTCTCTCCGCCGGCCTCCGGCCGCGCGGTGCCCCCGTAATCGGACACGGTCACTTCGGTTCCCCGCTCTCGGTGGTTCTGCATGTGGAGAACGCGCGACGCGCGGGCAAGCTTCCCCGGTCCACTCGGGCGAGTGATCCGGGGCGCGCAGGCTGACGGGCGGCGTCGGCCGTCATGGCGTCTCCTGGATGGGTGCGGTCTCGGGCGCCGCGGGCACCGGATCGTCGGCGCCGTCCTCGATGATCTCGCCCGTGGCCGTGTTCACGGCTGGTGCGGCAGGTGTACGGGACGACAACGCCGCCGCAACTGTCTCCGCCGTCCGCCGGCCGATGCCGGGGACTGCGCAGAGTTCGTCGACGGTGGCCGCCCGGAGCTTCTTCAGCGAGCCGAAGTGCTTGAGCAGCGCCTGACGGCGAGTCTCGCCGAGGCCGGGGACGGAGTCCAGTTCTCCGGCGGTGAGTCGCTTGGAACGCTTGCCGCGCTGGTAGGCGATGGCGAAGCGGTGGGCCTCGTCGCGGACCCGCTGGAGCAGGTAGAGGCCCTCGCTGCTGCGCGGGAGCACGACCGGGTCGTCGTCGCCGGGCAGCCAGACCTCCTCCAGGCGCTTGGCCAGGCCGCAGAGCGCGACGTCGTCGATGCCGAGCTCGTCCAGGGCCCGCCGGGCGGCGGCGACCTGGGGCTGACCGCCGTCGACGACGATCAGCTGCGGGGGGTAGGCGAAGCGGCGCGGGCGGCCCGTCTCGGGGTCGACCGGACCGCCCGGCACCTCGGCGGCGCCGGGCTCGTCGTCCGGGCCCTCCTCGGGGACGGCCCATTCGCCGGTCCGCTCGCGCTCCTGGAGGTAGCGGCGGAACCGCCTGCTGATCACCTCGTGCATCGAGCGGACGTCGTCCTGGCCCTCGAAGCCCTTGATCTGGAAGCGGCGGTACTCGCTCTTGCGGGCCAGGCCGTCCTCGAAGACGACCATCGAGGCGACCACGTCCTCGCCCTGGAGGTGGGAGATGTCGAAGCACTCGATGCGCAGCGGGACGGAGTCCAGCTCCAGGGCGTCGGCGATCTCCTGGAGGGCGCGGCTGCGGGTGGTGAGGTCGGAGGCGCGCTTGGTCTTGTGCAGGGCGAGCGCCTGTTGGGCGTTGCGCTGCACGGTGGCCATCAGGTCCTTCTTGTCGCCGCGCTGCGGCACCCGGAGGTCGACCTGGCTGCCGCGCAGGCCGCTCAGCCAGTCGCGGACCGGGTCGACCGGCTCGGGCAGCGCCGGGACGAGGACCTCGCGGGGGACGGACTCGCTGCGCTCGTCCTCGTCCGTCCCGCCGTAGAGCTGCTGGAGGGCGTGCTCGACCAGGCCGGCGGTGTCGACGTCCTCGACCTTGTCGGTGACCCAGCCGCGCTGGCCGCGGACCCGGCCGCCGCGGACGTGGAAGATCTGGACGGCGGCCTCCAGTTCGTCCTCGGCGACGGCCAGCAGGTCCGCGTCGGTGGCGTCGGCGAGGACGACGGCGTTCTTCTCCATCGCCCGCTTGAGCGCGCCGATGTCGTCGCGCAGCCGGGCCGCCTTCTCGTACTCCATCTCGACCGCGGCCTCCTGCATCTCGCCCTCCAGGCGGCGCAGGTAGTTGCCGGTGCGCCCGGCCATGAAGTCGCAGAAGTCCTCGGCCAGGGCGCGGTGTTCCTCGGGCGAGACCTTGCCGACGCAGGGGGCGGCGCACTTGCCGATGTAGCCGAGCAGGCAGGGGCGGCCGACCTGGCGGGCGCGCTTGAAGACGCCGTTGGAGCAGGTGCGGACGGGGAAGACGCGCAGCAGCAGGTCGACGGTCTCGCGGATCGCCCAGGCGTGGCCGTACGGGCCGAAGTAGCGGACGCCCTTCTTGTGCGAGCCGCGCATGACCTGGACCCGGGGGTACTCCTCGTTGAGGGTGACCGCCAGCTCCGGATAGCTCTTGTCGTCGCGGTACTTGACGTTGAAGCGGGGGTCGAACTCCTTGATCCAGGAGTACTCCAGCTGGAGCGCCTCGACCTCGGTGGCGACCACGGTCCACTCCACCGAGGCGGCGGTGGTGACCATGGTCGCGGTGCGCGGGTGCAGCCCGGCGAGGTCCTGGAAGTAGGAGGAGAGCCGCGGGCGCAGGCTCTTCGCCTTGCCGACGTAGATGACCCGCCCGTGGGCGTCGCGGAACTTGTAGACGCCTGGCGAGACGGGGATCGCGCCCGGCGACGGGCGGTAGGTGGACGGGTCAGCCATGGGTCCACCGTACCGAGTCGGGCCGGGCCTGCGGAGGGGAGATCAACTGCTTCAGCTCGGGGTGACCTTGAGGTTGCCGCCCTCGACGGCCACGGTGTACGCGGGCAGCGGGGTGGGGGCCGGGCCGTCCAGCACGGCGCCGTCGGTGATGCCGAAGAAGCTGCCGTGACAGGGGCACTGGATCTTCTGGTTCTTGACCTGGTCGACGATGCAGCCGGCGTGGGTGCACTTGGCGCTGAACGCCCGGTACTGGCCCTCGGTCGGCTGGGTGACGACGATCTTCTTCTCGCGGTAGACGGTGCCGCCGCCGACGGGCACGGCGGAGGCCGGGCCGACGTCCACCGGGGTCTTGGGGGCGGCGGAGTCGGAGGAGGACGAGGAGCATCCGGAGACGGCCAGGGTGCCGCCGGCGGCGAGGACGGCCGCGGCCCCGCAGAGCAGGGTGCGGCGGGACGTGGCGGGGCTGCCGGAGGGCAGGCGGTCGGGGGCCTCGGGCATGAGGGTGCTCCTGGTCTGGCTGGTGTCGCCGCGGCCACGAGGTGGCCGCGGCGGCCCGGCTGCTGGTCGGGCCGGGCGCAGTCTATGCAACCCTTACCCGGCCGCTCCCCCTGCGTCGGGGGGCGGCCGGGGCGGGTTCGGGTCTCCTGCCCGGCTACTTCCGGGCGGCCGCGGCGCGCTTGCGCGGTGCCTTGGCCTTGACGACCGGGGCGTCGGCGAACTCGCCCGGCAGGATGCCCCGGAGGAACTTGCCGGTGTGGCTCTCCGCGACGGCCGCGATCTGCTCCGGGGTGCCCTCGGCGACCACCGTGCCGCCGCCGGAGCCGCCCTCGGGGCCCATGTCGACGACCCAGTCGGCGGTCTTGATCACATCGAGGTTGTGCTCGATGACGATCACCGTGTTGCCCTTGTCCACCAGCCCGGAGAGCACCTTGATCAGCTTGCTGATGTCCTCGAAGTGCAGACCGGTGGTCGGCTCGTCGAGCACGTAGACCGTCCGGCCGGTGGAGCGCTTCTGGAGCTCGGAGGCGAGCTTGACGCGCTGCGCCTCGCCGCCGGAGAGGGTCGGCGCGGACTGGCCGAGCCGGACGTAGCCGAGGCCGACGTCGTTGAGCGTCCTCAGGTGCCGGGCGATCGCCGGGACGGCCTCGAAGAAGCCGAGCGCCTCCTCGATCGGCATGTCCAGCACCTCGGCGATGGACCGGCCCTTGTAGTGCACCTCCAGCGTCTCCCGGTTGTACCGGGCACCGTGGCAGACCTCGCACGGCACGTAGACGTCCGGCAGGAAGTTCATCTCGATCTTGATGGTGCCGTCGCCGGAGCAGTTCTCGCAGCGGCCGCCCTTGACGTTGAACGAGAACCGGCCGGGCAGGTAGCCGCGGACCTTGGCCTCCTGGGTCTCCGCGAAGAGCCGCCGGACGTGGTCGAAGACGCCGGTGTAGGTGGCCGGGTTGGAGCGCGGGGTGCGACCGATCGGCGACTGGTCGACGTGGACCACCTTGTCGACCAGGTCGGTGCCGGTGATCCGGGTGTGCCGGCCGGGGACCGTGCGGGCGCCGTTCAGCTCCCGGGCGAGGTGGGTGTAGAGGATGTCGTTGACCAGGGTGGACTTGCCGGAGCCGGAGACGCCGGTGATCGCCGTGAAGGTGCCGAGCGGGAAGCCGACCGTGACGTCCTTGAGGTTGTGCTCACGGGCGCCGTGGACGGTCAGCTGGCGCTTCTTGTCCCGGTCGCGGCGGGCCTCCGGGATCGGGATGAAGCGCTTGCCGGAGAGGTACTGCCCGGTCAGCGACTCCTTGTTGGTGAGCAGCTGCTTCAGCGAGCCGGAGTGGACCACCTTGCCGCCGTGCTCGCCGGCGCCGGGGCCGATGTCGACCACCCAGTCGGCCATCTTGATGGTGTCCTCGTCGTGCTCGACGACGATCAGCGTGTTGCCGATGTCGCGGAGCCGCACGAGGGTCTCGATCAGCCGGTGGTTGTCGCGCTGGTGCAGGCCGATGGACGGTTCGTCCAGCACGTAGAGGACGCCGACCAGGCCGGAGCCGATCTGGGTGGCGAGCCGGATCCGCTGGGCCTCGCCGCCGGAGAGGGTGCCCGCCGCGCGGTTGAGCGAGAGGTAGTCCAGGCCGACGTCGACGAGGAAGCGGAGCCGCTCGTTGACCTCCTTGAGCACGCGCTCGGCGATCTGCTTGTCCCGGGCGTTGAGCTTCATCGCGCCGAGGAAGTCGGAGCAGTCGCTGATCGACATCGACGAGACGTCGGCGATCGAGCGGTCCTCGACGGTGACGGCCAGCACCACCGGCTTGAGCCTGGTCCCCTTGCAGGTCGGGCAGGGCACCTCGCGCATGTAGCCCTCGAAGCGCTCGCGGCTGGAGTCGCTCTCCGCCTCGGTGTGCCGTCGCTGGATGAACGGCACCGCGCCCTCGAAGCCGGTGGTGTACGAGCGGTCGCGCCCGTACCGGTTGCGGTAGCGGACCTCGACCTGGTGCTTGTGCCCGTACAGCAGGGCCTTCTTGGCGCGGGCCGGGAGGCCGGCCCAGGGGAGGTCGGTGCGGAAGCCCAGCTCGCCGGCGAGCGCGTCGATCAGGCGCTGGAAGTACTCCTTGGTGTGGCCGCCGGACCACGGGTGGATGGCGCCCTCGTCCAGCGACTTCTCGTCGTCGGGGACGACCAGCTCCGGGTCCACCTCCATCCGGTTGCCGAGGCCGGAGCAGTCCGGGCAGGCGCCGAAGGGCGAGTTGAAGGAGAACGAGCGCGGCTCCAGCTCCTCGAACGACACGTCGTCGTACGGGCAGTAGAGGTGCTCGGAGTACATCCGCTCGCGCTCGGGGTCGTCCTCCGGGAGGTCGACGAAGTCGAGCACGACCATGCCGCCGGAGAGCCGCAGGGCCGTCTCCACCGAGTCGGTCAGGCGCCGCTTGGCGCTCCCCTTGACGGTGAGGCGGTCGATGACCACCTCGACGGTGTGCTTCTCCTGCTTCTTGAGCTTCGGGGGCTCGGCGAGCTGGATCGTCTCGCCGTCCACCCGGGCGCGGGCGTAGCCCTTGGACTGGAGGTCGGCGAAGAGGTCGACGAACTCGCCCTTGCGCTCCCGCACGACCGGGCTGAGCACCTGGAAGCGGGTGCCCTCGGCGAGCGCCAGCACCTTGTCCACGACGGCCTGCGGCGACTGCTTGGCGATCGGCCGGGAGCAGTGCGGGCAGTGCGGCTTGCCGATCCGGGCGAACAGCAGGCGGAGGTAGTCGTAGACCTCGGTGATGGTGCCGACGGTCGAGCGCGGGTTGCGGTTGGTGGACTTCTGGTCGATCGAGACGGCCGGGGAGAGGCCCTCGATGAAGTCGACGTCGGGCTTGTCCATCTGCCCGAGGAACTGGCGGGCGTAGGAGGACAGCGATTCGACGTAGCGGCGCTGCCCCTCGGCGAAGATCGTGTCGAAGGCGAGCGAGGACTTGCCGGACCCGGAGAGGCCCGTGAAGACGATGAGGGAGTCGCGGGGCAGGTCGAGCGAGACGTTCTTGAGATTGTGCTCGCGAGCACCGCGGACGATGAGGCGGTCGGCCACTGCTTCTGGCGCCTTTCTCCGGGGCGGGAGGGCTGGTGGAAGTCGTGTGTACTTCCTCCAGGATGCGCCAGTCAGCCTACTAGCTCACGCGTTCGATTAACGAGCCTGTCCGGCCGGGTCCACCCGAATGAGTGACCGCCACCCTGCCAGCCTTGACGCAGGTCCGGAAAAAGCCCCTGCTCAACGCCGGAGAACGGCGATAGCGTCACCACGTCAACGAGCGGCGGGGCCGGTGGGCAACGCCGTGGAGCAGCCGAACCGGAGGCCACCGACCCATGACCGCCCCCCAGAACCCCGCCGACCTCGCCGCGGCCCGGCTCACCGACGTCGCCGAGGCCACCGGCCGCCTGCTGCGGACCCTCGCCGCGCTGGAGCCCGCGGCCGTCGCCGGCCCCTCGGCCCTGCCGGGCTGGACCAGGGGCCACGTGCTGGCCCACGTCGCCCGCAACGCCGACTCGCTGGTCAACCTGCTCGACGGCGCCCGGACCGGCACCGACGTCCCGCAGTACGCGAGCGACGAGGCCCGCGACCTGGGCATCGAGCAGGGCGCGCCCCGCCCGCTCGACGTCCAGGCCGACGACGTCCGGGACTCCCACGCCGGCTTCGCCGCCGCCGCCGCGCTGCTGCCCGCCGAGGCGTGGGCCGCCTCGGTGCGCCACCGCTCCGGCTACCTCTTCCCGGCCCACGACATCCCGTGGAAGCGGCTGATGGAGCTCGAGTACCACCACGTCGACCTCGCCGCCGGCTACTCCCCCGCGGACTGGCCGGAGCCCTTCGCCACGGCCGAGTTCCGGCGGCTGGCGGCCAGGCTCGCCGGCGCGGACGCCGCCGCGGGCGCCGGGGCCTCCGGGGACCTCCCGACAGCCCTCCCGGCGGCCCTGCTGGTGGCCGGGGACACCGGGGACCGGGCCCGGATCGGCTCCGCCGACGGGGAGGCCCGGCTCAGCGTCGAGGGCCCCGTCCGGACCCTCACCGCCTGGCTCTCCGGCCGCTCGGACGGCGACGGCCTGCTGGTCCGCGAGGACGGCGTCCCGCTCGCCGACGGCCGGGCCGCCCTGCCCCCGCTCCCCCCACTGGGCTGACGGCCCGCTCGGCGCGAGGATGATCCCAGAACCCCCATGACGAGGAGCGGACGGATGACGTACCACGGAGCGGTCAAGGTCGGCGGACCGCCGGACGTGCGCGACCTGGCCCACCTGATCATCACCAAGGTGGCGGTCGGCCCCTACGACAACAACGCCTACCTGCTGCGCTGCCGCGACACCGACGAGCAGCTGCTGATCGACGCGGCGGCGGACGCGCCGGCGCTGCTGGAGACCGTCGGCGAGAACCTGGCCACCGTGGTCACCACGCACCGGCACCACGACCACTGGGGCGCGCTGGCCGAGGTGGTCGCCGCCACCGGCGCCCGCACCGCCGCCGGACGGATCGACGCCGAGGCCGTCGAGGTGCCGACCGACCTGCCGCTGGACGACGGCGACACCCTGCGGGTGGGCCACTGCGAGCTGACCGTGCGGCACCTGGTCGGCCACACCCCCGGGGCGATCGTGCTGGTCTACGACGACCCGCAGGGCCACCCGCACGTGTTCACCGGGGACTGCCTCTTCCCGGGCGGGGTGGGGAACACCTGGGGCGACCCGGAGGCCTTCCGGAGCCTGTTCCGGGACGTCAACGAGAAGCTCTTCGACGTCCTGCCGGACGAGGCCTGGGTCTACCCCGGTCACGGCAACGACACCACCCTGGGCGCCGAGCGCCCCAACCTGGCCGCCTGGCGCGAGCGCGGCTGGTAGGCGCGACGGGCCCCCGCGGGCCCGTGAGGACCCCACGGAGGCCCGTGCGGGGGCCCGTGCGGGGCTGACACGACGACGGCGGGCCCGCGACCACTGCTCGGTCGCGGGCCCGCCGGGCCGGGGGGGCGGGGCTCAGGCGTCGATCTTCTCCGCCTCGGCCCGCTCGGCCTTCTTCGAGGCCATCAGGCTGGTCACGGTGGTGACGGCGAGCACCACCACGATGAAGCCCAGCGAGAGCGGGATGCCGATCTCCGGCACGTTCGCGCCCTGCTCGTGCGCCGCGTGCAGCACCAGCTTCACGCCGATGAAGCCGAGGATCACCGACAGGCCGTACGAGAGGTGGACCAGCTTCTTCAGCAGCCCGCCGATCAGGAAGTACAGCTGCCGCAGACCCATCAGGGCGAAGGCGTTGGCGGTGAAGACGATGTACGGGTCCTGGGTCAGACCGAAGATCGCCGGGATCGAGTCCAGCGCGAACAGGACGTCGGTGGTGCCGATCGCCAGCATGACGATCAGCATCGGGGTCATCAGCCGGCGGCCGTTCTCCCGGATGAAGAGCTTGGTGCCGTGGTACTTGTCGGTCGACGGGAAGCGCTGCTCGATCGACTTGAGCAGGCGGTTCTCCTCGAACTCCTCGTCCTCCTCGTCGGACCGGGCCTCCTTGATCAGCTTCCACGCCGTCCAGATCAGGAAGGCGCCGAAGATGAAGAACACCCAGGAGAACTGCGCGACCAGGGCCGCGCCACCGGCGATGAAGACCGCCCGGAGCACCAGCGCAATGATCACACCGAACATCAGCACGCGCTGCTGGTAGATCCGGGGCACCGCGAACTTGCCCATGATCAGGATGAACACGAACAGGTTGTCGACACTGAGCGACTTCTCGGTGATGTACCCGGCGAAGAACTCACCGGCCGGCTGGGCGCCGGAGTGCCACCAGAGGAATCCACCGAAGAGTGCCGCGAGCACGACCCAGACCGTGGTCCAGATGCCGGCTTCCTTGATCGACACCTCGTGCGGCTTGCGACCGCCGATGAAGAAGTCGGCCACGATCAGTGCCAGAAGCACCACGATCGTGCCGACCCACAAACTTACGGAAACGTCCACTACTGCTCCTCCGGCAGGTAGGCGAGACAGTCATCGTCACTGCCGGAGGTCTCTTCCGCCCGTCGGACGCGCTGCTGCGCGCCCGCGGACCAGCGCCCCGGGACGCCGCTGGGGACGCCCGTGATGACGGGGCAACTGCGGGGGAATACTCCCCTCCGCTGCCAACCAGGGTAACAGCAGTCCCAAGGAAAGGTAAAGAAGGTAAAGGACCCCGGGGACCGGGCCGCTCCCGGGCCGCTCCGGGCCCACGCCGGGGCCGCTCGGGGCCCGCCGCTACAGGTACGGCTCGATGGCCGGAAGCAGGTCCTGGAAGGTCCGGCCGCGGGCCGGAGCGCCGATCGCCTGCATCCCCCAGCCGCCGTCCTCCTCGCGGAACACCTTCGCCATGACCTGCCCGGTGTGCGGACCGCCGCCGGTCAGCTCGTACCGGGCCAGCTCCAGCCCGGTCGACTCGTCCACCAGCCGGCAGTGCGCGTTCTGGACCTCGGCGAAGGTCTGCCCGGTGTACGAGCTCACCGTGAACACCACCTGGGTGATGTGCGGCGGCACGTGCGCCAGGTCGACCAGGATCGCCTCGTCGTCCTCCCCCGCGCCGGCTCCGCCGACCAGGTTGTCCCCGGTGTGCCTGACCGAGCCGTCGGCGCTCTCCAGGTGCTGGAAGAACACCACGTCCGACGGGGTCCGCTCGGCGTACAGCAGGGCCGAGGCGTCCAGGTCGATCTGCCTGGTCCGGCTGCCGAAGAGACCGCGCCGGGGCGCAGCCTTCCAACCGAGGCCCATCCGGACGACGGTCAGCGTCTCGCCCGAACCCTTCTGGAGGCTGACCCGCTGCCCCTTGGCAAGTGTCACCGACACGGCGATGTGTCCTCTCTGCCCAGCCCCGCGGTCGATCCCCGCGCAGGCTCCACGGTGGAACACCCCGTTGCCGTCCCCCGGCTGAGGCCCCCTGTTTCGGCCGCCCCCTCGCGTGGCGGCACCGCAGGCCAGCCTAGGCCCTGCGGCAGAACGCTTCGATCGCCGTGTACCCCTTCGTGGCGGGGCTAGACACCGCCGGGCACGACCGGGAACGGAACCGGCCACGCCCGGCGGGGCGTCGAGGAGCCTGCGCGGGGCCGCTACGCGATGCCGGCCTCCCGCATCTGCCGCAGCTCCTTCTTCAGTTCCTTCACCTCGTCGCGCAGCCGGGCCGCGACCTCGAACTGGAGGTCCGTCGCGGCGGCGTGCATCCGCTCGGTCATCGACTGGATCAGGTCGGCCAGCTCGGCCGCCGGCAAGGACTTGGCCGGCTGGCGGGTGGCGCCCAGCGCCGGCACCGGGGCCTTGGCGCCCTTGGCGCCGGCACCGCGGTAGCCGGTCGAGAGTAGCTGGTCGGTGTCGACCTCCTCACGGGTGAGGGTGTCCAGGATGTCGCCGATCTTCTTCCGCAGCGGCTGCGGGTCGATTCCGTGCTTCTTGTTGTATGCCTGCTGGACCTCGCGGCGGCGGTTGGTCTCGTCGATGGCCTTCTCCATCGCCGGGGTGATCCGGTCCGCGTACATGTGGACCTGGCCGGAGACGTTGCGGGCGGCGCGGCCGATGGTCTGGATCAGCGAGGTGCCGGACCGCAGGAAGCCCTCCTTGTCGGCGTCCAGGATCGCCACCAGGGAGACCTCGGGGAGGTCCAGGCCCTCACGGAGCAGGTTGATGCCGACCAGCACGTCGTACTCGCCGGCCCGCAGCTCGCGCAGCAGCTCGACCCGGCGCAGCGTGTCGATGTCGCTGTGCAGGTACCGGACCCGGATGTCCAGGCCGAGCATGTAGTCGGTGAGGTCCTCGGACATCTTCTTGGTGAGGGTGGTGACCAGGACGCGCTCGTCCTTCTCCACCCGCTTGCGGACCTCGTGCACCAGGTCGTCGATCTGGCCCTCGGTGGGCTTGACGATCACCTCGGGGTCGATCAGGCCGGTCGGGCGGATGATCTGCTCGACCTGACCGTCGCCGCGGGACAGCTCGTACTGGCCGGGGGTCGCCGAGAGGTAGACGGTCTGGCCGATCCTCTTCTGGAACTCCTCCCACTTCAGCGGGCGGTTGTCCATCGCCGACGGGAGCCGGAACCCGTGCTCGACCAGCGTGCGCTTGCGCGAGGCGTCGCCCTCGTACATCGCGCCGATCTGCGGGACGGTGACGTGCGACTCGTCGATGACCAGGAGGAAGTCGTCCGGGAAGTAGTCGAGCAGGGTGTTCGGCGGGGAGCCGGGCTCACGGCCGTCGAAGTGCATCGAGTAGTTCTCGACGCCGGAGCAGGTGCCGATCTGGCGGAGCATCTCCAGGTCGTACGTGGTGCGCATCCGCAGCCGCTGGGCCTCCAGCAGCTTGCCCTGCTTCTCCATCCGCGCGAGGGCCCCCTCCAGCTCCTTCTCGATGTCGCCGACCGCGCGCTCCATCCGCTCCGGGCCGGCGACGTAGTGCGAGGCCGGGAAGACGTGGACGGAGTCGTCCTGGCTGATGATCTCGCCGGTGAGCGGGTGCAGGGTGTACAGCGCCTCGATCTCGTCGCCGAACATCTCGATCCGGAGGGCGAGCTCCTCGTAGACCGGGAAGATCTCGATGGTGTCGCCGCGGACCCGGAAGGTGCCGCGGGTGAAGGCGAGGTCGTTGCGGGTGTACTGGATGTCGACGAAGCGGCGGAGCAGGACGTCGCGGTCGATCTCCTCGCCGACCTTGAGCCTCACCATCCGGTCCACGTACTCCTGCGGGGTGCCGAGGCCGTAGATGCAGGAGACCGAGGCGACCACGACGACGTCCCTGCGGGTGAGCAGCGAGTTGGTGGCGGAGTGGCGCAGCCGCTCGACCTCCTCGTTGATCGAGGAGTCCTTCTCGATGTAGGTGTCCGTCTGCGGGACGTACGCCTCGGGCTGGTAGTAGTCGTAGTACGAGACGAAGTACTCGACCGCGTTGTTCGGCAGCAGCTCGCGGAACTCGTTCGCGAGCTGGGCGGCCAGGGTCTTGTTCGGCGCCATCACCAGGGTGGGACGCTGGAGCTTCTCGATCATCCAGGCCGTGGTGGCCGACTTGCCGGTACCGGTGGCGCCGAGCAGGACGACGTCCTTCTCCCCGGCCCGGACCCGGCGCTCCAGCTCGGCGATGGCCGCGGGCTGGTCGCCGTTGGGCTGGTAGGGACTGACGACCTCGAAGGGCGTCTCTGACCGCTCAATACTCGTGATGGGTCGCACGTGTCCACCGTACGACCCGCCACCGACATTGCGGCCCCGGCCGGGAAACCCGCGGGGAGGCAGGGGAGGCCGGGAAGGCCCGGGCAGGGCCCGGAGCCCGTCCGTCGGACGAGCCCTAGCGGGCGCTGTCGCGGGCGAGCGCGACCAGGCGGGAGACGGCCCGCAGGTACTTCTTGCGGTAGCCGCCGCGCAGCATCTCCTCCGGGAAGACCCGGTCGAAGGGGATCCCGGAGGCCGTGACCGGCAGCTCGCGGTCGTACATCCGGTCGGCGAGGACGACCAGGCGCAGCGCGGTGGACTGGTCGTCGACCTGTCGCACGCCGCGCAGGCAGACCGCCGTCACGTCGTCCAGCAGGGCGCCGTAGCGGCTGGGGTGGACGGCCGAGAGGTGGCCGAGCAGGGCGTCGAAGTCGTCCAGCGAGGCGCCCGGGGTGCGGGCCGCGGCGGCGTCCACCTGGGCGTCGGAGTACGGCGGCGGGGCGTCCGGCAGGCCGCGGTGGCGGTAGTCCTGGCCGTCGATCCGCATCGGGCGGAAGTGCGCGGACAGGCCCTGGATCTCGCGGAGGAAGTCGGCGGCGGCGAACCGGCCCTCGCCGAGCTTCTCGGGCAGGGTGTTGGAGGTGGCGCAGAGCTTGACGCCGTTGTCGACCAGCCGGCCGAGCAGGGTGGAGACCAGCACGGTGTCGCCGGGGTCGTCCAGTTCGAACTCGTCGATGCAGAGCAGCGTGTGGCCGGAGAGGGTGGTCACGGCCTGCTGGAAGCCGAGCGCGCCGACCAGGTTGGTCAGCTCGACGAAGGTGCCGAAGGCCTTGGGGCCCGGCGCGGCGTGCCAGAGCGAGGCGAGCAGGTGGGTCTTGCCGACGCCGTAGCCGCCGTCCAGGTAGACGCCGGCCGGACCGGTGGGCACGGGGGCACTGCGGCGGAACCAGCTGCGCTTCGGGGCGGAGCCCTTCCCGGCGGCGAGCGTGCCGGCGAACTGCTCCAGGACCTGGACGGCCTCGTACTGGCTGGGCTGCGTCGGGTCCGGGAGGTACGTCCCGAAGCTCACGTCGGAGAAACGCGGCGGTGGCACCATCTCGGCGACCAGCCGCTCGGCGGGGACGACGGGGCGCCGGTCGGTGAGCGCGACCGGTCCGGCGGGGCCGGTGGTGGCTATCAGCTCGGGGTCGATCACGGCGTCGATCACGGAGTCGGGGTGTGAGGCTGCTGGCACGGTAGTACAGGGTACGCCCGACCGCACACGCGGCGGGCCCCGGCCGCCGGCGCGCGCCGGTGGAAGACTGGCGGCATGCATCAGTTGATCAGCCCGCCGGGCGGGCAGTTCGCCGATCCGGCCTCGCTGGAGTCGCTCGCCGCCGTCTACGCGTACCCCGACCAGGTGAATCACGGCCGCCCGTGGCTGCGCGCCAACATGGTGGCCGGCCTGGACGGCGGGGCCCGGCTGGACGGGCTCTCCGAGGGGCTCTCGGGTTCGGCGGACAAGCGGATCTTCGGTGTGCTGCGGGCGCTGTCGGACGTGGTGCTGGTGGGCGCCGAGACGGTCCGTGCCGAGGGGTACCGGCCGGCCCGCGCCCGGGCCGAGTTCGCCGGGGCGCGGCAGGCGGCCGGGCAGGCCCCGGCGCCGGCGATCGCGGTCGTCACCCGCTCGCTGGGCCTGGACCTGGCGGCGCCGCTGTTCACCGAGCCGCTGGTGCGGACGGTGGTGATCACCACCGAGGACGCACCCGGGGAGAGCCGCGCGGCGGTGGCCGAGGTGGCGGACGTGATCGTCGCGGGCCGGGGCTCGGTGGACCTGCGGGCGGCGGTCGCGGCCCTGGCCGACCGGGGCTGGACGCGGATGCTGACCGAGGGCGGACCGCGGCTGCTGGGACAGCTGGCCGCCGCCGGCCTGCTCGACGAGCTGTGCCTGTCGCTGGCACCGCTGATCACGGCCGGCGACGCGCCGCGGATCATCCACGATGCGGAAATGCCGGACGTGCAGCGGATGCGACTGGTCTCATTGATCGAGCAGAAAGGATTCCTCTTCACCCGTTACCTGCGTCCGCCGACCCCGTGACCCCCGGAAAGTGATCCCGCTCCCACTTGGGACGTTCCCTCCGCGTGGCCCGTCTGTCGGGTGAGCAAGGTGCGGAAAGCTTCCGCCGGGGCAGTATGGGATCCGATGCCGGAGCCCGGGGGCCGGCGACTGGAAGGGACTCACGTGTTCAAGACGGTACTGATGATCGAAAAGGCACTCTCCGACGCCGACGTGGAGCTGGTCACCACGCTCCACAGCGACGAGACGGTGTCCTTCGTCGTCCTGATGCAACCGCGCGGCAAGCAGGACGAGCTGCTGCGGGCGCTGGACGACGTCGCCCTCGGCCACCTCGACAAGGTGGTCCACGAGCACGACGAGTCCGAGAGCGAGCCGACGGTGGCCACCGAGTCGCTGGAGCACAGCCTGCGCCACCTGCGGCAGGCCGGAGCCGAGGCGGTCGGCGAGCTGGTCGAGGAGAAGCCCCTCGACCGGCTCCGCACCGTGGTCGAGGAGCACCGGGCCGACGAGGTGGTGGTGCTCACCTCGCCGCACTTCGTGGAGGAGTTCTTCCACCGCGACTGGGCCTCCCAGGCCCGGCACAAGGTGGGCGTTCCGGTGCTGCGGCTGTTCGCCAGCGACTCCTGACGCCCTCCTCGCCCGCTCTCGGGCACAGGGGCCGGGGCCTCCGGTGGTGCAGAATCGTCCTTGCGGTCCGGTCCGCGAGGACGATTCGCCCTTGCCGCCCGCCCTCCACCACACCCGTCCCTCCCTCCGCGCCCGCCGTCGGGCAGGAGGGGCCCACAGCCCGTACGGAGTCCCGTTTTGAACGACGCCGCGCACGACCTGCACGCCCCGCACTTCATCGGTATCGGCGGCGCCGGGATGTCCGGCCTGGCGAAGATCCTCGCGGTGCGCGGTGCCAGCGTCTCCGGCAGCGACTCCAAGGAGTCCGAGACCGTCCTCGCCCTGCGCGCCCTGGGTGCCGGCGTGCACATCGGCCACGCCGCCGAGCACGTCCCGGACGGTGCCAGCAGCATCGTGGTCTCCAGCGCGATCCGCGCCGACAACCCGGAGCTGGCCGCCGCCCGCGAGCGCGGGATCCCGGTGGTGCACCGCTCGGACGCGCTGGCCGCGCTGATGGGCGGCCGCCGGGCGCTGGCCGTCGCCGGCACCCACGGCAAGACGACCACCACCAGCATGCTCGCCGTCGCGCTCGGTGAGCTGGGCCTCGACCCGTCCTACGCGATCGGCGGGGACCTCGACGTGCCCGGCTCCAACGCCCGGCACGGCGACGGCGAGATCTTCGTCGCCGAGGCCGACGAGAGCGACCGCAGCTTCCACAAGTACGCGCCCGAGGTGGCGATCGTGCTCAACGTGGAGCTGGACCACCACGCCAACTACGCCTCGATCGACGAGATCTACGAGTCCTTCGAGACCTTCGTCGGCCGGATCTCCCCCGGCGGCACCCTGGTCGTCTCCGCCGACCACGACGGCGCCCGCGAGCTGACCGCCCGGGTGGCCGGCCGCGAGGGCTTGCGGGTGGTCACCGTCGGCGCCGCCGAGGACGCCGACCTCCGTGTCCTGTCGGTGGTCGCGCACGGCATGGCCAGCGAGGTCACCGTCCTGCTCGACGGCGCCGAGCTCACCTTCACCGTCTCGGTGCCCGGTCGGCACTACGCCCACAACGCGGTCGCCGCGCTGGCCGCCGGCGTCGCGCTCGGCGTCCCGGCCGCCGACCTGGCCAAGGCCATCGCCGCCTACACCGGCGTGCGCCGCCGCCTCCAGCTCAAGGGCGAGGCGGGCGGCGTCCAGGTGATCGACTCCTACGCGCACCACCCGACCGAGATGACCGCCGACCTGGAGGCGATCCGGGAGGCCGCCGACGGCCGCGTCCTGGTGGTCTTCCAGCCGCACCTGTTCAGCCGCACCCAGCAGCTCGCCGAGGAGATGGGCGCCGCCCTGGCCCTGGCCGACTCCTCCGTCGTGCTCGACATCTACCCGGCCCGCGAGGACCCGATCCCGGGCGTCACCAGCGAGCTGATCATCGACGCGGCCCGGACCGCGGGCGCCGAGGTCACCGCCGAGCACGACTTCGCCGCCGCCCCCGCCCTGCTGGCCGGCCTGGCCCGCCCGGGCGACCTGCTGCTCACCATGGGTGCGGGCGACGTCACCAACCTCGGCCCGGAAATCCTGAAGCACCTCGCGAACGTTGCCACCAACGTCTGAGTCCCCCGACCTGGAGCCGTCATGAGCTACGAGATCGAGAAGACCGACGCCGAGTGGCGCGCCGAGCTCTCGCCGGAGGAGTACCACGTCCTCCGGGAGGCCGGCACCGAGCGCCCGTTCACCGGCGAGTACACCGACACCAAGACGGTCGGCGTCTACGGCTGCCGGGCCTGCGGCGCCGAGCTGTTCAGCTCGGAGACCAAGTTCGACAGCCACTGCGGCTGGCCGTCCTACTACGCGCCGCTCGCCGGTGACCGCGTCCAGTACATCGAGGACAGCACGCTCGGCATGCGCCGGGTCGAGGTCCGCTGCGCCCGCTGCGGCGGACACCTCGGACACGTCTTCGAGGGCGAGGGCTACGGCACGCCGACCGACCAGCGGTACTGCATCAACAGCGTCTCGCTCACGCTGAAGCCGGCGGAGTAGCCGGACCGGCGGCCGTTTCGGCGGCCGTCGGACAGCGTACGGCGGGCCCGGGAACCGGTTCGGTTCCCGGGCCCGTTCGCTATCCGGCGACCGGGGCGAAGCGGACCGGGAGCTCCACCAGGGCCCGGTGGAACGGGCCCGGGCGCCAGCGGAGACCGGCGGCCGGGGTGGCGAGCTCCAGCTCGCTGAGGCGGCTGGTGAGCTGCTCGATCGCGGTGATGGCGATCAGCAGCGCCGGGTCCCGGGCCGGGCAGGCGTGCGGACCGGCCGCCCACGCCAGGTGCGCGGACTCGCCGCTGCCCAGCTCGCCGCCGCCGGTGGGCGGGGCGGCCTGGGAGTTGGCGGCCGCGTAGGAGACCAGGACGAGGGAGCCGGCCGCGATCTCCCGGCCGTGGAAGGTCACGTCGTAGCGCGGGTAGTGCGCGGAGAGGTTGGCCAGCGGCGGCTCGTGCCAGAGCACCTCGTCGATCGCCTGGAACGCCGTCATCGCGCCGCCGAACAGCGAACCGGCGTAGCGGGCGTCGGTGAGGAGGCGGAGCAGGGCGTTGCCGATCAGATTGGTGGTCGGCTCGTTGCCGGCGATCATGGTCAGCGTGATCTGCCGGACCACCTCCTCGTTGTCCAGCCCCGCCGGGTGGGTGAGGAACCACGAGGTCAGGTCGTGCCGGGGCCGTTCGCGCCGCTCGGCGACCATCGCGGTGACCACCGCGACGACGTCGCCGTACGCGGCCACCGCCTTCTCGGTCGACTCGATCATGCCGACGATCCCGGCCACCAGACGGTCGGCGTGCTCCTCCGGCACCCCGAACCAGGTGGTGACGGCGTGGACCGGCAGGCGGCGCGCGTAGTCGGCGATCAGATCGGCGGAACCGGTGGCCTCGAAGGTGCCGATCAGCCGGTGGGCGACCTCGGCCACCCGGCGCTGGAGCAGGTGCGGTTCCAGCAGGGCCAGGCCGTCGGTGATCACCTGGCGGTAGCGGGCGTGGGTCGCGCCGTCGCTGAAGAGGGCGGTCGGGCGGTAGCCGAGCACCGGCAGCAGCGGGGAGTCCGGCGGGACGGTCCGCTGCCAGGCCCGGGAGTCCTTGGAGAAGGTGTCGGAGTCGCGCAGCAGGTCGAGGGCTGCCTGGTAGTCGGTGACCAGCAGGGCCTCGACGCCGGGCGCGATCTCCACCGGGGCGACCGGGCCGTGGCGGCGCAGCTGCTCGTAGACGGCCTGCGGGTCGGCGGCGAAGGCCGGACCGTGGAGGGGGACCGCCCGGGGGGCCGGGTCGCCGGGTACGTCGTCGGGGCTGGTCACGGCTGCTCCGGGGCGGGATCGGGCACGGCGGGATCGGAACCGGCGGGGTCGGGACCGGCAGGGTCGGGACCGGCGGGGTCGGACGCGTCAGGATCGGAACCGGCGGGGTCGTGACCGGCGGGCAGGCCGTGCAGGACGTGTTCGGTGAGCGCGATCAGGGCGTCCAGACCGGAGTCGCGCTCGCGGGCGTCACAGAGCACCAACGGGGTGCTCGCGTGCAGGTCCAGGTGGGCCCGGAGCACGTCGGGCGGGTGGACGGGCGCGTCGGGGAAGCAGTTGACGGCGACCGCGTACGGCAGGCCCTGCTCCTCGACCATGTCCATGATCTCGAAGGAGTCGGCCAGCCGGCGGGTGTCGGCCAGCACCAGGGCGCCCACCGCGCCGCGGGCGATGTCCTGCCAGAGCGGGAAGAACCGGCGCTGGCCCGGGGTGCCGAACATGTACAGCACCACCTGGCCGGGCAGGGTGAGCCGGCCGAAGTCGACCGCGACGGTGGTGGTGGACTTGCCGGTCAGACCGGCCACGTCGTCCACCGGGGCTCCGGTCTCGGTCATCGCCTCCTCGGTGTGCAGGGTCGGGATCTCCGAGAGCGTGCGGATCAGCGTCGTCTTGCCGACCCCGAACGGGCCGGCCACCACCAGCTTCATCAGCGTCTGGTCCCGGTCGGGCAGGTAGCCCACCCGGTCCGGCCCGCCCGGCGCGGCCGGGTTACCGGAGAGTGCGGAGTCCAACGAGGAGCCTCTCGACGATGGAGCGGTCGGTCTGCTGGGCGCGGGGGATCGGCGCGCGGGCGCGCAGGCAGCCCGCCTCGACCAGGTCGGCCGCGAGGAAGACGGTGGCGCTGACCGGGAGCCGCAGATGGGCCGCGGCCTCCACGACGGTGAGCGCGCCGGGGCGGAGCAGGTCCCAGAGCCGACCGTGCTCGGCCCCCAACTCCGCCAGCTCCGGCGGGGGTTCGGTGCCGGAGGCGCTCAGGGCGGTGAGCCGGTCGAAACCGGCCGTGCCGGGCCGGGACCGGCCGCCGGTGGCCAGGTAGGCGGGGACCATCCGCCTGCGGGGGACGGCGGTCATGACCGGGCGGGCGCGTCCTGCCGCCTGGCCGGGCTCGCCAGCGCGCGGCCCAGGGCGGCGACCTGCACCTGCATCTGGTAGGCCACGTTGCCGAGCTGGGCCTCGGGCGTGGTGAAGACGGCGAGCGAGGTGTTCTCCCCGGCCGGGACGACGACGGCGAAGCCCAGTTCGGACTCGACCACGGTCTGGGCCAGCCGGGGCTGCTCGACGTCGGTGAAGGCGGTGGTGAACGCGCGGGCGGCGGCGTGCACGGTGGCGGTCATCGCGGCGACCCGCTCGGCGGAGGCGCGGCCGAGGCCCGCCGACGCGGCCTCGACGAGGCCGTCACCGGTGGCGACGACCGCGTGCAGGACGCCCGGCAGCTCCAGCAGCGGGGTCAGCACCCACGAGATCTCGTCGGTGCCGGCCGCGGCCGCACCGGGGGCGGTGCCTGCGGTGGTGGTCCCTGCGGCGGTGGGGCTGGGCGTGCTGCTCACGGCTCGACTCCTTCGGGGGCTGGGGATCTAGCGGCCGGACGCGCCCGCGGGTCCGGCGCCGGTGTGGTCGGCGTCGGGGCGGGGCGGGGCCGCCCGGTCGGCGCCGGCGGGGCCGGTCGCCGCGGGGGACGGACGGTGGTCGGTGGTGGCGTCACCGGTGGCGGCGGGCTCGTCGGCGACGGTGGCCGCGGCAGTACCGCCGTCACCGCCGCCCGGGTCACCGCCGTCACGCTCGGCCCTGGCGTCGGCGGCCGTCACGGCGGCGAGGGCCACGGCGGCCCGGCCGGAGCCGGTGCCGTGCTGGAGGGCCTGCCAGCGCTCGGCGGCCTGTTCGGGCGTGCGGGCCGGCGGACCGGCCGGCTGCCGCTCCCCCGCAGCCGTCGGCTCCCCGGGCTCGCCCGGTGCCGCCGGCTGCGGCCTCGCGGCCAGCGGCTGGCGCCGGCGACGGCTGGGCAGCCCGCTGCCGTCGTCCGCGACGAGGTGCACCGCGGGCACGACGTGGATGGCCGGCGGCGCGGGCCGCTCCGAAGCGTACGGGCCATCCGGCCCGGCCGCACACGGACCGCCAGCCGCACCCGTTCGGGACACCGGACGGCCGGTTTAAAGCGGAGGGAACCCCAGCACAGTATGCCGCGGGGCGGGCCCG